>WTAX01000176.1 GCA_013139395.1 Gammaproteobacteria bacterium
CTATCTGTTATTGCTCATTATTGTTGTTATTTCCCTCTCCCTGTTAAGCGTATTATACAAAGCCCGAACTATTATTGTTAGTTCTCAGGCAATTATTTATAAAAATTTTTATACACGATTGATACGCCTTATTGTCATGTTTCTTTGCGGGTATATTTTTACCGCAATCTATATCAATCAGTTTTATCCGGCGTTGGATTTAGAAAACAGGGAGGGTAAAAATATCATAGTGAAGGGCTATGTGGAATCAATTCCTCATATAACAAAAAAAAAGCTGAGTTTTCAATTTGTTATTACGGCAATTAAAAAGCCGTATCAGGCCGGTGAAAAAATATGGGATGATTCTTTTAATGGTAAAGTAAGATTAAGCTGGTATAAAACAAAAACAATACTCAGGAATCACCAGCAATGGCAGTTAACAATTCGTTTGAAAAAGCCAAATGGCTTATTAAATGGTGGTTTTGACTATGAGAAGTGGCTATACCAAAACCGTATTTTAGCAACGGGTTATGTAAGAGAGGGGCATCAGCTTGATTTCTCAACCCCCTCATTATTTAGAAACTCTCTTTCTGGATTGCGTCAGAAGGTTGCTGATAAGTTAGATAAGTCACTTTCAGATTATGCCTATAAAGGTCTTATCAAGGCATTAACTATTGGTATCAGACATGATATTGAACCTCAGCAATGGCAGCAGTTTCTGCGTACTGGAACTAATCATTTAATTGCTATTTCCGGATTGCATATTAGCCTGATGTCCAGTCTTGCCTGGTTATTAGTCAATACTCTATGGCGTACAAATTCTCATTTAAACATGAGATATCCCGCAACACATGCGGCTTCTATAGGTGCTTTGTTTATTGCTATTCTCTATGCCTCTCTGGCTGGCTTTGCGATACCTACACAACGAGCATTGATTATGTTGTCGGTTGTGTTTTTAGCTATTATGTTCAGACGTGAGTTCCTTTCCAGCTATATATTATTACTTGCATTATTAGCCGTGGTTGTTTTTGATCCCCTTAGCCCGTTATCACCGGGTTTTTGGTTATCATTTGGGGCTGTAGCCGTTATTTTTTTTACGATATCATCCCGCCTTTCTCATAAAACAGATAATAAAAAGAAAAAAGTCTTTAAACTGGCCTGGCTCCAGATTGCTATTTTTATTGGTTTATTACCACCTTTAATGATTTTATTTCATCAGTTTTCATTGATTTCTCCACTGGCTAATTTTGTTGTGGTTCCCTTAATGAGCTTTATTATTGTTCCAGTCACTTTTTTAGCCACGGGTTTATTATTTGTCTATGAACCGTTGGGGCAAATGGTTTTTAACTTATTAATATGGCCCATTGATGGGCTGTTTGGGATATTGGATAATTTAAGTCAGTGGTCATCGAGTTTAATTTATATGCCTGAGCCTACCTGGATTATTGTACTTTTGGTGATTATCGGTAGTTTCTGGCTATTGATGCCCAAAGGATGGCCTGGGCGAAGTCTGGGTCTGTTGTTATTTCTGCCCGCCTTTTTACTGGAAGCAGAAAAAATACCACTAGGTCAAATAAAAATGACAGTCTTAGACGTAGGGCAGGGGCTTGCCATGATAATCAGAACTCAAAACCATACTTTAGTGTATGATACAGGTGATAAATTCAGTGACAGCTTTAATATGGCTGATATGGTGATTCTTCCTTATATGAGATCCCATGGAATTAAAATCATTGATAAATTAATTATCAGTCATTCTGATCGAGATCATGCCGGTTCATATAATGAATTAGTCGAACAAGTAAAAATTAAACAAGTCCTTGCCGGTGAGCCTGAACAGATAAATGTGAATTTATCCTCAAATTTGGATAAAATTGTCATTAATAAAAAACTTTCTATTGTGCAATGTCAGCAGAGCCAACAGTGGCAATGGGATGGCGTTACCTTTGAGGTTTTATCCCCTATAGATTTAATGACCGATACCAAAAATAATAATCGTTCTTGTGTTATTCATATCACCAGTGCCGCAGGTCAGACCTTTTTACTCACAGGTGATATTGAAAAAACAATAGAAAAACAATTAGTTAAAGAATATCCTCAGCTTAGGGCTGATGTGCTGCAGGTACCTCATCATGGCAGCAGAACATCATCATCTGCTGTTTTTCTGGAGCATATTCAACCTGAAATTGCTTTATTTTCTTTTGGCTATAAAAATCGCTTTCACCATCCGGCACAAAAGGTTTTGCAAACTTATAAAAATAAGCAGGTGTATTTATACAATACCAATAACGGGGCTATTGAAATTAACAGTAATATAACCAATAATTCATTTTCTGTTATAGAATATCGAGTTGAAAAAAAAATGTTTTGGCATCGAGAAGTCAATCAGCTATAGCTTTTACTATGAAACTAAATAACTGTTCCTAAATGGTATACACGGAGCATCAGAACCGGTCATTTATTATTGGGCGATTTTATGTCAATATGAGCGCAATAATGCATGATCGGTTCTGATGCGAATAGTCAATGAATAATGCTCACGTGTTGGAACACTTATTTAGAACTCTCGCCTGATAAAAGCAACAACTAAAGCAAAGGAAAATTTGTGTTTGAATTAATATTAGCCGGTGGCTGGATTATGGCCCCAATTATTATCTGTTCCATTCTGGCTTTGACCATTGTGGTAGAACGTTTCTGGACTTTGCGAGAAAAAAAAATAACACCTCCTAATTTAGTTGATCAAATTATTAAGCTTTATCAGAAAAATCGTATTACTAATGAAGCAATCTCTAAACTCAACAATAACTCTCCCTTAGGGCGTATATTAGCGTCAGGTTTGCGTAATATGAATGCCGAACGTGAACTGATGAAAGAAAGTATTGAGGAAGAAGGCCGCCAGGTTGTTCTTGATCTGGAACGTTTTCTTAATACTTTGGGCACTATTGCTGCAATTACACCTCTTTTAGGCCTGTTAGGTACAGTTATCGGCATGATTAAAGTCTTTGCTGTTATTACCAGTGTGGGTGTGGGTGATCCAGCAGTATTAGCTGATGGTATTTCACAAGCTCTATTAACGACCGCTGCCGGTTTATCTGTAGCTATTCCGAGTCTGATGTTTTATCGTTATTTTCGTGGCCGGGTTGATGAATTATTACTTAAAATGGAAGCTCAGGCCGTCTACTTAGTTGAAGTTGTTCATGGTGATCGCCCCGGGATAAAAAAATAAGATGAATTTTCGTCACAGAAAGGCAGAAGAGCTTGATGTCAATATAACACCACTGATTGATGTGGTTTTTTTGCTGTTAATTTTCTTTATGGTATCAACCACATTTGATCGCCAGTCTGAGTTGAATATAGAGCTGCCTGAAGCCAGTGGTGAGATCAGTGAATCTGAAAAAGTAGAAGTTGAAATCTTTATTGGACCAACAGGCAAGTTTATTATCAATGGCAATGAAGTGATTAATACGCAAATTGACACACTGCTTAGAGCCATGCGTGAAGCTGCGGCTGATGATAGTGATCCCAGGATCATTATTTCAGCAGATAAAAATGCCACTCATCAGGCTGTTATGACTGCAATGGATGCTGCGCGTCAATTGGGATTTGTGCATATAACCTTTTCCGCGGTTAAGCCGGAGTAAGCGCTGTGTTTTTTAGCAGCTTATACTGGCCCAAACTCTCCCAATGAAATCAATTACTCATTACTGGCAAAGCATTAACTTTGTCAGTATGATGCTTGCCCCCATCAGCTTTCTATTTTGTTCTTTAGTCTTTATCAGACGTCTTTGTTATCGTTTAGGCATATTTAAATCAGTTTCAGAAAAATTACCGGTCATAGTGGTTGGTAATATCTATATTGGTGGTAGTGGTAAAACTCCATTTGTTATCTGGCTGGTTGAACAGTTAAAAGATGCAGGTTATAAGCCTGCAGTGGTCAGTAGGGGCTATGGTGCGCTGAATGAAAAAGAGGCTGACTTACCATGGCCTCGTCTGGTTAATTTACAGCAAGATATTCGCTTGTTCGGCGATGAACCCTTTATCATCCATCAAGCAACACAATGTCCGGTTGTTGTTGATCCCGATAGAAAACGTGCTGTTAAAAAAATTTCACGCTCTACTGATTGTGATGTCATTATTAGTGATGACGGTCTGCAACACTATGCTATGTCACGCTTTATCGAAATTAATATTACCGATGCCAGGCGGCTTTATGGTAACGGACTGTGTTTGCCTGCCGGGCCATTGAGAGAGGGCGTTGGGCGACTTAATTCCGTGGACTATATTATTTACAATATCTCCAGGGGCTTTGCGCATAAAACAGTGCCACAAGAAACAATACAATACCCTGAAAAAACATTTTCTATGGAATATGAATTATTATTAATGAAATCTTTATCAGAGCAAACAGAGCAATCAATGACACTGAAAGATTTTAAAGGTAAAATCGTACATGCTGTGGCTGGTATCGGTGATCCGGAGCAATTTTTCACATTATTAAAGAATTACGGCTTGATCGTAATAGAGCATCCCTTTAACGATCATTATCAATATAAAAAGAGTGATCTCGTATTTGATGAACCTCATCCTGTTATTATGACAGAAAAGGATGCCGTTAAATGCCGGCGTTTTTCATTATCAGATTCATGGTATCTGCCTATTAAGGCTAAAATTGATCATAATCTATTAATACAAATTGTAAATCAGCTAAAAACATATTAAACATGAGGTATAAAAGTGGATAAAAAATTACTCGATATTCTGGCCTGTCCAGTCTGTAAGGGCGAATTAAATTACGATAAAGAAAATAATGAGCTTATCTGTGACAAAGATAAACTGGCTTTTCCAATTCGTGATGACATTCCTGTTATGCTCGAATCAGAAGCCCGTACTTTGGAAACAAAATAAAAACAGGCCAATAGTCAGTCCTGTTCAAACTGGACAGGGAAATAAAAACTGCCCTGTCTTTTCCCTGATAAATTAACAGAAGGCTGAACTCACTGGCTAGCCAATCAGTTAAAGCAATTAAGGCAGTTGTGCCAACCTTAGAGGATGGGTTATATCCTGAGCATGAAGAGCTATTAAGTCATTGGAAAGTTCTTCGATTTCAGCAGTGACTGCCAATAGAGCATCTTTTGCCTGCTCAAGCTCCTGCTTTCTATAACCGGCATAGAGTAAGCCGCCCGGAATCAGGATGGTAATAATGGCGTCACTGGCTTTCAGCTGTTTGTTTTCCACTTGTTGAATGAGTTTATGCTGGTGACGTATAAAGGCCCCTCTCAGCTTTTCTACGTCCTCTGCCAGCAACACAGGATCAATTTTCTGTATATCGTATATAAAGTCACTCTGAGTTATAGATTTTGACTTTATAATTTTCTTTTGAACCCCCTGATCGATGACAATTTCTCCAGCAAAGCTTTGTTGGCAAATGAACAAGCAGAAGAACACTATGTAGAATTGAATCAGGTGACGATACTTTCTGATGCTATACATTTAATTCTCCTTTCGGGTTAATTCTGAATACTATTTAATTGATCTCATAACAATCCATGTAAATTATTATTGTTATTGTCAATGACAAAAAATTTAACAATACAGATATAAAAAATATATACGAAGGAGGTTAAATAAATAAAGATTGGAGGAGTTTACGAGAAAATAACAAAGTACACTGATATGTTTCTGGTAACCCCGCTATCATAGGTAATCCCCTTAGATCGGAAGCTTTGCGTATCTGACCTTTCGGATCAGGTAGCCTTTTTCAGTTGTTATATAAAGTGTATGGGCAAAAATTATAAATAACAAGATATTATAGTTAGAATTGTGACACCCTTATCGTTATTTCTAAGATGGCAGGCATACCGATACACTGTAAATACGTACAGTTGCTCTATACTATGATTTATAAAGGATGACTTATTGAAGATGACTTATTGAGGATTTGACGGGTCTTAGAAGAGGTGGTAAATTTTTATCTTAATTATTTTCATAATCCTAAATTAATCAATTGAATCGTAGCGAGAGCGATCACCAAAAGTAGGCTCCATAAGGAGAGGTGCTGGAGATTCAAGGCTTTGCAGGTTATTTTGGATTTATTCGTAGTCATCCTACGGGTGAATTCAAAATGCTCTGAAAAGCCTTGAAGATTCAGTGCATTGGACGCTCGCAGTAGGTTCAACTGATTTATTTAGGATAATAGCAAGTATCCAGCTGCTGGAACTTTATTTGTCTGATTGTTCAGGCACAAGGTGACTCCATTGCAAATTAAGCTCAAGAATATAAGCAAAAATTATCTGCAGGGTGGACAACAACATATTATTCTTGATGATATAAATGTCACCTTTGATAAGGGTGAAGTCATTGCTCTGGTGGGTCCAAGTGGTTCGGGAAAAACGACCTTACTGAACCTGATCTCAGGTATTGATGAGCCAGATGCTGGTGAGGTGTTAGTGTATGACAATAATGATTTTGTTAGCCTTAGTGCAATGAATGATGAGCAAAAAACGTTATTTCGTCGCCACTCAATAGGCTTTATTTTTCAGTTTTTTAATTTAATTCCCACTCTGACTGTTTTAGAAAATATTCAATTTCCTCTGGAATTGTGCGCACAACTGGACAGTTCAGCAGCAGATAAAATAAGCGATTTACTGCAGAGACTTTCGATTAAAAATAAACAGCATGAATATCCTGAATGTTTATCCGGCGGTGAACAGCAACGGGTGGCAATTGCCCGGGCCATTATTCATCAACCTCAAATTTTACTGGCTGATGAGCCAACGGGCAATCTTGATGATGAAACCGGGCAGCAGGTCATTAATATACTGCTGGAGTTGGCCAAAGAGAACCAAATGACGATGCTGATAGTCACTCATAGTCTGGATATTGCCAGCCGGGCCGATCGAATTTTATCTTTAAAAAGCGGGCATCTTGTGGAAAAGGTGTCTCTGAAAAATGCAACTTAGAAAAAATAATAGAGCACTGTTGTATCGTTCCAGCTGGCGTTATTACTTAAAGCGTCCTCTGCATTTATTGTTTTCTGTCTTAGGGGTCGCTCTGGGTGTTGCGCTTGTTGTGGGCATTGATATGGCGAGTGACAGTGCTCGTCAGGGCTTTTCACTATCAAGCCAGTCAATTACGGGGAAGGCCAGTCATCGAATTATTAGTTCTGAGTATGTGTTGCCGGAATCAATTTATGTGCAATTACGAAATGAGCTTGGCCTGAGAAAAGTGGCTCCGTTAATAAAACAAACTGTCCAGTTTAATACCCATGATAATACCCGGGTTGATGTCCAGCTCATTGGTCTTGACCCTTTTAGTGAAGCTGAAATACGAACCTGGCAGCAGGGAATCATGGAGTCACTGCCGAACGGTGGTTTACAACGCTTGTTGACGGAAGCAAATACGATATTGGTGGAAGCTGGTTTCTTAAAACAATATCATTTGCGCGTGGGCGATCAAATTTCATTGACCCTCACTAAACAAGAGAATGAACAAGAGCACCAATTGTTGATCATTGGCTTTTTTAATGCACCAGAGACTTTCCAGACACAATTAAAAAACTGGCTGATCAGTGACATCAGTAGCGTTCAGGAATTATTAAACTTACAGGGGGCTGTCAGTCAGATTGATTTGCTGCTTGATGCAGATAATGCAGGTAAAATTGAGCAAATCAAACAGTTTTTACCTGAGGGGGTTCAGCTGGTTAAAGTAGATGAACATGCTAAAGCAATCACTCGATTAAGTCAGTCCTTTGAATTAAATCTGATAGCTTTAAGCTTTTTAGGCCTGCTGGTGGCAATGTTTTTAATCTATAATACGATGATGTTTTCAGTGGTTCACAGAAGAGATTTGCTGGCACGAATGAGAGTGCTGGGCGTTAGTCGTAAAGAACTGTTTCAATTGGTGCTTGTTGAAGCCTTTTTTATTGCGCTTCTTGCAACAGGGGCAGGCTTAATTATGGGAATTGGGCTAGCCCATATTTTATTATATTTTGTGACCCGAACGATTAATGATCTCTATTATGTTCTGCAAGTAACTCAATTACACTGGAGTTATATCATCCTGTTTAAGGCTTTAGCTCTTGGTGTTGGTGCGACATTGTTATCAGCATTAATGCCAGCATTTGAAGCAGCTTACACTCGTCCTGTCATGGCTTTACAACGCAGTAATCTTGAAAATAAAATCAATCGATGGAGTCACTGGTTTGTTTTGCCTGGACTATTGGCTTGTCTGCTGGTTTATTGGCTGCTTAAAGTACAGGTTGACGATCAGAACAGCGGCATGCTTATCGGTTTTGCCTCTGTGTTTATCTCAATTGCGGCGTTTATTTGTCTGTTACCTTTTATGAGTCGCTATCTGCTGGCGTTATTAGCTATTGTTATGAAACACCTCTTTAAATTACCCGGTAAAATTGCTGTAAATAATATTGTCCGCTCATTTAGTCGCAGTATTGTTGCTATTGCAGCCTTAACCATAGCAGTCTCTTCAGCATTGGGGATCGGGATTATGGTGGAGAGTTTTCGTTTTACGGTAGATGATTGGTTATCGGGCTATCTTAAAGCAGATTATTTTATTAGTTCTCAGAATAATAATACGTCTTCTCAGGTAACAGCTTTGCTGGAACCCTTTGATAAACAATTAATATCCAATTTATCCCAGCTGTCCGGACTTGACTATCTCAGTAGTGTTCAGAAAGTACGTTTTTTTATTGATGGTCAATACCATCATTTGAATGTGTTTGATATTCCTATGAAAAGCTTTAGTGCCTTTCATTTTAAAGAAGGTAATGCTTCCTCTGCACAAAAAGCCTGGCTTGATGAGGATGCGGTGATTATTTCAGAGCCCTATGCTTATCGGCATGGTTTATCAGTCGGTGATAATATTTATTTGCCAGTCAACCAAATTGGTAAAAATCCAGAAAAAAATATCCTCCATCAGGCATTTAAAGTGGTCGGTATCTATTATCACTATGGTTCTGAACAAGGTGTGATTAATATGAATAGAACGACTTACGATCGACATTGGACATCTAAAAAATTGAATACCCTCGGGCTTTATCTGTCGAGTGACATTTTGCATGATCAGCGTAAACGTGAGCAGTTTGAAAAGCAGCTACAGGTACTTATTAGTGGCAAGTCATTGCACTTTATTTCTAAACAGAACCTGCATAAAAAATCGCTGATAATTTTTGATCGTACGTTCAAAATCACCAATGTGCTTAAATTGTTAGTTATTTTAGTATCATTTGTGGGTATTCTTACCGCCTTGATGGCCATTGAACTGGAACGCAGCAGAGAATTTGCCATACTTCGTGCCACCGGGCTTACCGGGAAACAATTATCAATACTGGTTTATATCGAAACATTAACGATGGGGATTGTGGCTGCTGTTTTAGCCATGCCCATGGGAATTGTCCTGGCCTATCTGTTAATTGAAGTTATTAACTACCGCTCATTTGGATGGTCTATTCAATATATTCTTCCCTGGAGTGAATTTGCCATGGCCGGAGGACTGGCGATTCTGGCTGCTTTGCTGGCTGCTGTCTATCCTGCCTGGCATTTGAGTAGAACCCGACCTGCTTTAGCTTTGAGAGGAGAGTAAGGAATGAAATTTCAGCGTTTGCAGTGGTTCGTATTGTTGACTTTTTCTTACTGTGCTTGTGATGCATCGAGTCCCTTGCCTATGAACTCTATTTCGATGAAGAACATATTAGGGGAGCAGGATTCCGGCCAGGAAAATCATTTTAAACAGGCGCTGAAACCCAGAGCATTTCAGTTCCCTCGTGATCACCTGGCACACCAGGCTTATAAAACGGAATGGTGGTACTTGTCAGGTAATATCAACACTGATAGTTCGAATAAATCTGCTAGTACACGAAAATTTGCTTATCAATTTACTTTATTCCGCTTTGCTCTGCATCCAGAAAAAATATCACTAAATAAGTCTGCCTGGCGCAGCAGTAATATCTATATGGCACATGCTGCATTGACTGATGTAAAAAACCATAAAGTTTATCAACGGGAACGATTTAGTCGTGATGGCCTGGCTCTTGCTGGTGCCGGGAAAAATGAGAATGGTTTTTTGCGCTTTTGGCTGAATGACTGGCAGATGCAATCGATGCTTAGTGATCAGTTGTTTCCTTTGACGTTAGTTATCGAGGATGAGGAATTTTCTTTGAATCTGCAGCTGGAACCTGTTAAACCACTAGTGCTACAAGGTAATCAGGGTTTAAGTCAAAAAAGCAGCAGGCATGCTTCGTATTATTACTCCTATACACGTCTGGCAAGCAAGGGAAATATAAGGGTAGGGAATAAGACTTATGAAGTGTCTGGTGACAGCTGGTTTGATCGTGAGTGGTCAACATCCAGCCTTGGTGAAAACCAGCAGGGTTGGGACTGGTTTGCATTGCATCTTGATGATGGCAGTGATTTGATGATCTATCAGATGCGTAAAAAGGATGGCGTAAAAGACATTTTTTCCAGTGGTATTCTGGTCGATTCGCAGGGAAATCATGAAATGTTACAGGCACAGGAATTTCAACTTAAGGCCGGTGAATTTTGGCAAAGTCCTGTCAGCGGCATTCGCTATCCAATCAGCTGGGATATTCTCATCCCCAAAAAAAATATTAAATTAACCGTTTCGACTCTGGTTAAACAACAGGAATGGAGTAAAGCAGGAGGCTTTTCATTCAATTATTGGGAAGGAAGCATTGAAGTGAATGGTTCAAAAAATCAACAACCCATATCAGGTTCAGGATATCTGGAAATGACAGGCTATGATTAAATTATTGTAACTATTCAGTGAGTATTTCTAATTACTAGTGTTAAGCCTATGGTCACTCATTTTTCTAACTTTGACTTTCTGTTACGAGATGTCGCTACGCTCAGACAATCAAAGTCAGAAAAATAAGCAACCACAGGCTTTTTGTAAATAACATGCTGAATAGTTACAAATCATTTAGGTTTTAAAGCAAGCTCAATGGCAATAGTTTTATTTACCTTGATGAACGTTTATAATACGTAAAAGTTTTCCAATATGAAATGTTTAAGAATTTTATTAGTCATAAATCTGATTTTTCCTGTGCTATTTTTAGTGTCAAATTAACTATAATATGTTGAATTAAAATGAAAAAAATAAAGGTTCTTTTCGTGTGTATGGGCAATATATGACTTTTAAGCCATGTCTAAGTTTGCAGGGTGTTTGTGTGTACTTTTGTGTGTACTTTGGTTTGTGAAAAGTTAAAAAGAGCCTGTTCCTGGTAAAATATCAGCATCTATTTCTTATCAAAGAAACAATCTTGGACGACTTGCTCAAAGACAACGAATTCGCGCAATTTATATTTAATTCTTATCACAATGAATTATCCAAAGAATAAGCTCTTCACGAAGTGACCAAATCTTTCAGGGATTATCTGCTGGCAATGGAAACGTTCATAGACCACTAGCAGTATGTGTGTAGGCACTATCTGGTTCGGTTGTACCCTAAAATATACTGCATAAATTCAAAGGCTCATAAGAACCTTTGAATTTAAGTTACCAATGCAAACTTCGACTCTAAACATCTATTTTTTTGACTTTACCACTGCAATCACTGCCCAATAACCCTCGGCCACCGATCATGAATCTGTCTTTTTAACTGGTCAGGCTCAACAGTAACCACGTAAATCCTCTTTTCATCATTATAGTGTGCCACCAATCCCTGAATAAACAAACCAGCGTGATTTCTCCATAAAGGCATCGACAGCAATTTTCACCGGTTGTGGATGAACGTATTCCCACTTTCCAGTATTTATTGAATCCAGTCTTGCCCAGCCACCCAAAGGTAAATTCCCTTCCTGTTCTTTTCTTCGTCCCCAGGGTAATAGTGAGATATTGCTATCTTTCATAAGAATGGGTAACTGAGCTTGAGGGTTGGGGAAGTAAACCTTCACTGTTTTGTATCGAACGCCGCTGCACATGTTTTGTACCTGAGATTATGGATTATACTTTAGATTTATATTAGGTCAGGAGGCATATTTTTTGATTGGGTAATACCAACGAGCAGTCAGTCAGAGATACACTGCTGAACGGCAGTTTTGTGGTGAAAGCAGACTCTCAGGATTTATGTGGAACAGGCTCTTCATCAGCAATTCCTGCCCTTCGCACAACGACAAAAAATCGCGAGGGCAAACCAATAACGTGGTTGTTTAAGTGCTTGCGGATAAGTTATGCAGTTTTCTTCCGCCTGTAACCGATCCCGGCCAATCCGAGGCCCATTAGCAAGAGGGTAGTGGGTTCAGGGATCGCGGAAATCTCAATGCCATCAAAGAATCCTCGAACACCCCCTGTTACCTCGCTGACCTCAAAACTTACTGTGTAAGTACCAGAGATAGGGGCTATCCACGACCAATCAGTCCAAAGGATTGGTCCTGCACACCCAGGAGCGATCGCTGTTACTTCGCCAGGAGTGGCGATCACTGTTCCAACGGAATCTCTAACTGTAACGCTAGCAGATTTACTATCCAGACCAAAAAAGCACTGTAATACAGAATCTCCTTCTAAGCCTACCCATCCACTTAATATTTGCCCAGCATTTACTACACCTGTTTGTTCGAGTATAGAATTGTTGTCACTGAGCTTTAAAAAGTAGGATCCATCCTGTGGAGACCATGTAGCTCCTGTCCCAGAGAATCCGGTCAGAACCTCTGCATTTGAGGTATCACCCGACCATCCTGAGAGATCACCC
>WTAX01000139.1 GCA_013139395.1 Gammaproteobacteria bacterium
GAGAGGTCACGACATACCAGAGTAAAGTTGTGATTTTTATCTAATTGTCTTATTAGACGAATTTTATCCATTGATTGTTTATCACCAAGATGACAACCAATGGCATAACCGGAATCAGTGGGATAGATAACAATACCGCCCTTGCGAATAATATCCACGGCCTGACGTACCAGCCTTGCTTGCGGATTATCCTGATGTATTTGAAAAAACTGGCTCATAGATACTCTTTCATTAAATAGCTTAAAACAAATCCCAAACGGGTTTACACTTTACTGGCAAATCGGGTAACTGCCCTAATTTTATCCAGGGATAATCGGGATCATGAAAATCAGATCCTGATGAGGCGTACAAATCAAAATCAGCGGTATGACAAGCCATGGTGTTTACCTCATTAACACAGTGACTGCCAGAAACCACTTCCATTGCCTGACCACCGGCAGCAATAAACTCTTTGATTAGTTTGCGTAATTTACTTCGTGTTAACTTATAACGAGCAGGATGGGCTATCACAGCAACACCGCCCGCTTGTGTTATCCAACTCACGGCATCTTCCAGTGTTGCCCAGTCACCGCTCACATGACCCGGCTTGTTATTCACTAAGTATTTTTTAAAAACGCCACGCACATTTTTAGCATATCCCGCATCGACTAAAAAATGAGCAAAATGTAATCTACCCAACATTTTACCACCGGAAAAACGCTGCGCACCTTCATAAGCTCCCTTAATACCCGCATTATCCAACTTAGAGGCAATTTCTCTGGCTCTGGTTTTGCGGAAATCCTGTAAACTCTTAATACCCGCTTTCAATGGGGCATGATCAGGATCAAAATTTAAGCCCACAATATGTACTGTACGCTTATTCCAGGTAACGGATAGTTCGATACCATTAATAAATCGTATACCTGCATCCAGCGCACTTCGACGTGCTTCATCTAAGCCATCGGTGCCGTCATGATCGGTTAAAGCAAGCACTTCAACACCAGCCTGAGCTGCTCGTGCCACCAGTTCAGCAGGAGCCAAACGTCCATCTGAAGCTGTTGAATGAGTATGTAAATCTATCTGCATAGTTTGTTTGCGTGGTTTGTTTGCGTAATTAATGCTTGAAAAACCAGTAATTTTAACCTATTTCCAGCTGTAATATTATCATTTCATTGAATTTTATTTCACTTAGAAGGTCAAAGTTTGAATTAAAGCTCTTTTGCTTACTTAAAAGCGTATTTAAAAGATTGTTCTAAAAGACTAATAATGTCAAAATAGCTCACTTTATATCACCTGATTAATGACTGGAAACGATTTGCTTTTACTATGTTAAAATTTATTTACGATTTTTTACCCATAATTATTTTTTTCGGTACTTATAAACTCACTGATAATGACATCTATGCAGCAACTACTGCCGCCATTATTGCCACATTAATCCACTCAGCCATTCAATGGTTCATGCATAAAAAATTAGAAAACCAACATGTTATTAATCTTGTGGTGATTTTATTTTTTGGCAGTCTGACTTTACTCTTTCAAGATGACACTTTTATTAAATGGAAAGTCACAGTCATCAATTGGATCTTTGGCCTGGTCTTATTAGGCAGTCAATTTGTGGGCAAAAAAAATATAATCCAGCGGCAATTGGGCGAAGCCATTCAATTACCTGAATCTATCTGGGTTCGACTTAATATGATGTGGGTTGCTTTCTTTATGTTTTGCGGACTGCTTAATTTATATGTGGCTTTTTATTATGGAGCAGAACTCACCGCTGAAGCTCGTCAGGCAATATGGGTTGATTTTAAAATGTACGGCATGCTGGGGCTAACATTTGCCTTTATGATTTTTCAGATATTTTATTTACAACGTCACATTTTGGTTGAAGAAATCATTGAAGATATCTCTGAAGAAAGAGCTGAAGAAAAAGCTAAAGAAAAGGAAACGATTTAATGCTTTACGCTATTATTGCTACCGACATTGAAAAAACATTAAACCAACGTCTGCAAGCACGTCCCGATCATCTTGCCCGTTTGGAAACACTTAAAAACGAAGGCCGATTAATCCTTGCTGGTCCTCATCCTGCTGTTGATAGTAACGATCCTGGTGATGCAGGCTTCACAGGCTCATTAGTTGTAGCTGAATTTGATAACCAGCTCGATGCTCAAAACTGGGCCGATGAAGATCCTTATATCAAAGCCGGGGTTTATGACAAAGTTATCGTAAAACCTTTCAAAAAAGTGTTACCTTAGAACAATTATTTTATTCACGCATTTATTTCTATTAAGGACAATTCTCAAATGAATTTAAAACCATCATTACACTTTCTTACTCAAGCAACTATACGGCCTAAAAAACTGGCTTTAGCACTTGCTTGTTTTGCTTTGTTTTTAGCTGTTTCACCATTAATGGCAGAAGATAAAGTCTTAGCAACTGTCAATGGTCATAAGGTAACACAAAGCCAATTAGAAATTGCCGCGGCACAGAGTAAAATTAACGTTAATGAAATCACCCCTGAACAAAAAAAATTATTAACTGAAGCTTTGGTTAATCGTCAATTAGTTTTAAATGAAGCCATTAAAGCAAATTATGATAAAGATCCTGATATTGCTGCACGGGTAAAAGCCTTAACTGATAGTTATATTGCAGCTAACTATCTTGCCACTGTTGCTGAAAAACTCCAATCCAGTGAAGATGAGATGAAGGCGTATTACGATAAAAATGTTGTCCCGAATACCCCTAAAGAATATAAGGCACGCCATATTCTTGTTAAAACAGAAGACGAAGCAAAAACATTGATTAAAGAAATTGAAGGCGGTGCGGATTTTTCTAAACTTGCAAAAGAGAAATCAATAGATACTGGATCTGCCTCTAAGGGTGGTGATTTAGGCTGGTTTACAGAGCAGGATATGGTTGCTTCATTTTCTAAAGCTGTTGCTGGCTTAAAGAAAGGTGAATTAGCAAAAACACCTGTTAACTCACAATTTGGCTGGCATATTATTATTCTTGATGATGAACGTACATCACCACCACCTGAATTTTCTGCAGTTAAAGAAAACATTGATAAAGTATTGATAAAAGAAAAATTAAATCAATATCTTAGTGATCTTAATGCCAATGCAAAGATCCAATTAAAATAATCCCACGGCTCAGGTATATTAGTGTCCAGGTGCCATTTGAGCAGTTCGACACCTAAATACTTTTGTTTCTCCCTGTCTCTGTGAGATAGGGGGAAACCTTATTGTTACAATGTAGAAAATCCTTTTTTAGAACACCACGATTATAATACTTCAACCTAAATTAATCAGTTGAATCGTAGCGAGAGCGATCACCAAAAGTAGGCTCCACGAGGAGAGGTGCTGGAGATTCAAGGCTTTACAGGTTATTTTGGATTTATTCGTAGTCATCCTACGGGTGAATTCAAAATGCTCTGAAAAGTTTTGAAGATTCAGTGCATTGGACGCTCGCAGTAGGTTCAACTGATTTATTTAGGTTCAATATATCAATACCATATCAACCGCTCTGACGGTGCTTTTTATCCTATAAGTTTCCCCACCAATCTCTTTTTCTCTCTTTGCTAAATCAATCAGCTTTTCATTTTATATAAGGTATAAGTTTTGCATATAAAAAGGTTAATATTATATTAATAATAAAAGTATGAACTAATTATGAAACAAGCTTATATAAAAACGCTCTACGCCTCATTTGATCCTTATGAAAAAAAGATTTTACA
>WTAX01000038.1 GCA_013139395.1 Gammaproteobacteria bacterium
GCTGCCTCTTTTGGTGCTATATGGGGGGCCTGGTTAGGTGTGTTTCTACAGGGTGTGTGGTTTAATCGGTTGCTGGCAGTAGTGATGATTGCCGTTATTATTCTAATGGCTACTGAAAAGAAAATAGCAATTGAATCCCCTGAAAACCAACAGCCTGAAAACTGGTTGCTGGGACATGTTCTTATGGTTGGCGCCGGTTTTTGGGGTGGTATGATTCAAGTGGGGGTTGGTTTTATTTTGATGCCAATACTGCATAAGGTGATGGGTTTTGACCTTGTGCGCGTTAATATGTATAAAGTGGCTATAATATTGAGTTTTACCATTGTCGCCTTATTTGTTTTTGCATCACAATTGGAGTTGATGTGGTGGACAGGGCTGGGTTTGGCTCTGGGTAATTCAATAGGCGGCTGGTATGGTGCTCATAGTACGATTCATAAAGGTGAAGCATGGATAAAAGTTGTCCTGTATATTGTTCTTAGCTGCTTTATTATTAAATTATTATTTTTTTAACAGGCTGTTTATCAAATAGTGGTTTACAAGCATTTATATACACATCATTTAACTGCTTCATTTGGTTTTTTTTAAAAAAATGTGATTTATATCGCAGATTTAGAAAATCCTTCCTTATTTGTTTATGATATTTTTCTGAATTTATCAATCTTAGTGTGAGCGATATTTGTATGTTGACTAATGGTGTCTCATGGTGACATGTCGCGCAGGTAAAGGGTGGTGTGCATGTGTGAAAATAAACTGATATTGAAATTAACCTTAATTATTAATATTTTTTAGAAGAATGACTGTATCGTTGCTCAGAAAATTTAAAAAATAATAATTATTATAAGGGTAATCCTATATATTAAATGTAATAAAAGTATTGTATTTTATAAGGAAATAAAAATTAGGTCGTTAGACCAAATACTCTAAATTAAGCCATATATTCTAAATTAAGTGTCAAGTTGGTTTTATTTATACTGGCAGTGTAAATGAACACATGATTAATCTCTTAATGGCTCCATTTGATAAAAATATTGTATAAATAGTATAAAGGTAATAGCAATGAAGTTATTAATGAAATATTTAGCGGTCAGCATTATTTTTCTGTCAATATTGACTCAGGGAGTCCTGGCTGCAAACAAATACACTACCGCAGAACTGATTAATATTGCTGGAATGCAGCGAATGCTGTCACAAAAAATTGCTAAGTCCTATTTCTTTTATGGTAAGGGTGTCCGTCCGGAAAAAACACGCAAACAACTCATGGACAGTATTGCGTTATTTGATAAAAATTATCATATATTATTAAATAATATTAGTGATGACAATGTTAAGGATATGCTGGTTTTTGTTGAGATGAATAAAGATGAATTATTACCTATAGCTAAAAAACCCTTTAGTAAAGACAATGGTTTACTCATGCTTGACTATAGTGAAACCCTGCTGGAAGCAAGTAATGATATTGTTAAGCGAATAGAAAATACAACTAATAAGAAAATAGATAAGATAGTTAATTTATCCGGTCGTCAAAGGATGCTGACTCAGCGAATTGCTAAGTTTTATATTGCCTACCAGTCAGGTTTTAAAGACGTTAATACGATTAATCAGTTAAAACAATCGATGCAGGAATTTGAGCAGGCCCATGTCGTTCTGGCAAATAATAAACGAAAAAGCAAACAAATAACCGATGAACTTAACAAGGTTGCAAAACTATGGAATATTGTTAGTAAGTTTTATAAGGATGTACAAAGAGGCGGATTACCGGTGATTGTTCTATCCAGTACGGATAAAATTATGGCTGCAATGAATCGTATTACACAAATGTATGTTGAATTAGGTAAAAAATAAATCTTTTATTTAAATGAGAACTTTATGTTAATAATTTCCCTGGTAAATTCGCTATCAGTTAGATTAATGCAGGTTTGTTTTTTTCTTATACTGTCGGTTTGTTTTTTTCCTGAGAGTCTCACTGCCGAACCTTTGCCATTGATAACAATGGATGAGGAAAAGAACTCAACATCATTAATACGTTTGAAGACAGATGATGGGTCAGTGCTTTTAAAATATGCAAAGAAACTACAGGTTCAATCTCAGATTATTGCCAAAGACTACTTTTATATTTCCCAGGGGCTTCGTGAGGATAAGGCAAGAGTTGAAATTGAAGAATCAATCAAAGATACTGATAATATTTTAAGTATATTAATCAATAGTATAAAAAATCCCGAGATGCAAAATCTATTACAATATCTGCGTGATATTCATATGGAGTCTAAAGGCGTTTTGAAAGAAAATTACTCAAAGGAAAATGCCTCTCTGGTTATTGATTATAGTGAAACCTTATATGAAGGAACTCAGTCGATTATTGAATATTTAATGAAAGATACTAAGAATATGAGTTCTCTTTACGATGATGTTATGCAACAAAAGCTGATACTTCAACGTATTAGTAAATTTTATATCGCTTATCAAGCCGGATTCAATGACGAAACCATATTTCGAAAATTAGAAGAATCTGTAAGAAATTTTGAAAAGGGTCTGAAGAGTATAAATTCACATGAATTTGCCAATGATGAACAGGAATTTGCCTCTGTAAGATTAGCGCGCTATTGGTCTATTTCGAAGAAATTTTATGAAGGAATGGAAAAAGGTGAATTAACACTGATAGTTTTTGTTTCAACTGATCATATGATGTCATATCTTGATAATATCTTGAAATTGGAAGTTAAATATTAAACCGAACCATTAAGCTGATTTTAGAGTGCTCTTCAGGCGACATTGCAGGCATAAGATGAAATCTTATTTTGGACTTTATGGGGGTTCAGGTAAATCTAAATTGGTTTTTTGTGAAATATATCACAAAAAACTTGACATTAATTATTTTTAATCTAACATATTAAACAACTGTAAAAGGCAATCTCTGGTGAAAATCAGGAGTCGCAAAGCTACCGATCTAAGGGATAGTGATCCTATGATAGCGGAGTTATCAGTGATGTTGGATATATCTATCTTCTACCAATATCATCTTATTACTCACATCATAGTAACTCCCTCAATAATTTGTAGTATGTAACAACTAGTATTATCTCCCTATTTGTTAAGTATTTATGTAGTTTTAAGTATTTGATTTAATAGTTATTTAAGAGTTTTTTTATTTAAAAATATAAGAATCTGGTTAAATTGAAAAATTCTTATATTATTATATTAAACGTTGTTTTGTATGGAAAAATTAATGAACTTTGTAAAAAAAGGCAAAATAAACTCAATGCATTTTTTATTACTTCTAATGTGTTTTTTTGTGGTCAATCCCGTTTATGCTGATATGAGCAAGAATGATGCTGTTAATATGGCTGGAAAACAAAGAATGTTGACGCAGCGGATGTTAAAAAACTATGCAATGCTTGGTATGGGAAACAGCTTTGCTGATCCCGGCAAAGATTTGCAGCAAAATATCAGCCTTTTTGATGAGGCAATCAAAAGTCTTATGGCCTTGCAGATCAATGCAGAAATCACTAAAAGTCTAAAAGAAGATGAGCAATTATGGGGGCCCATAAAAGAACTAATACAACAAACGCCAGAAATTGAAAAAGTATCTAAATTACAAAAAGATCTTGATGCCCTGCTTGCTTCCTGTCATAAGACAACGGAATTAATTGCCAAAGCATCCGGTGCAAATACTTCGGAGATTATTAATCTTTCAGGTCGTCAAAGAATGTTATCACAAAGATTAGCTGCTCTTTATATGCTGCAGGTGTGGGGGATACAAGATCCTGAATTTAAAAGCAACTTAAACGATACTCTGGATGAGTTTGATAAGGCCCAAAAAGTATTACTTCAATCCAAACTGAATTCACCAGAAATAAATGCCGGACTGGCAAAAGTTAAAAAGTTGTATATGTGGTTTGAAATAATGGGGCGTTCAAAATCAGGGAAATATGTTCCTTCTATCATTTCTAAATCTTCGGATAAAATTCTAAATGAAATGAATACGATAACCAATCTCTATATGAAAGCTATTTGATCAGAATGTGGTATTAGATAATATAAAAGGTAAAAGTCATGAAGTTATTTATAAAATATTTAGTCGTTAGTATTATTTTTCTATCAATGTTAACTCAGGGGGCATTTGCAGCTAAAAAATACAATACCTCAGAACTGATTAATATTGCAGGAATGCAGCGTATGCTGTCACAAAAAATAGCCAAGGCTTATTTCTTTTATGGTCAGGGAGTTCGCCCGGATAAAACTAAGAAACAACTTATGGATAGTATAGCCTTATTTGATAAGAACTATAATATATTATTAGCGAATATTAGTGACGCAAATATTACGGATATGCTTGTTTTTGTTGAAATGAGTAAAGATGAATTATCACCTCTGGCTAAACAAGCTTTTAATAAAGACAATGGTTCACTGATGCTTGATTATAGTGAAACCCTGCTTGAAGCAAGTAATGATATTGTTAAGCGAATAGAAGCTACGACTAAAACAAAAAAAAATATGATTGTTAATCTAGCCGGGAGACAAAGAATGCTGACGCAACGAATTGCCAAATTTTATATCGCATATCAGTCAGGTTTTAAAGATGTTAATACAATTAAGCAGCTGAAACAATCAATGAAAGAATTTGAGGACGCTCATGTTATTCTGGCAAAGAACATACAAAATACCAGTCAGATAACGACCGAACTTAATAAGGTTGCAAAGTTATGGAATGTCGTCAGCAAGTTTTATAAAGACGTAGAAAGAGGCGGCTTGCCAGTGATTGTTCTTTCCAGCACGGATAAAATTATGGCTTCAATGAATCGCGTGACAAAGTTGTATGTTGAGCTAGGTAAATAACAAATCAATGTTTTGATAATTTATTTTTTGAAAATGAGAATAGCATGCTAAAAGTTGACCGGAAAGATTTACAATTTAATAAATCAATATACATTTATTTCTTTATTATATTATTTTTTTGTGTTTTGTCTAAGAGTCTTATTGCTGAACCTCTGCCATTGATAACAGTTGGTGCCGAAAAGAATACAACATCATTAGAAAATTTGAAAATTGATGATGAATCTAAGCTTTTAAAATATGTAAAGGAACTTCAGCTTCAGTCTCAGATTATTGCCAAAGACTATTTTTATATTGCTCAAGGTCTCCGTGAGGATAAGGCTCGAATTGAGATTAAAGAATCAGCCCGAGAAATCGATAATATTTTAAATATATTAACAGTTAGTATAAAAAATGAAGAGATGCAAAACCTGTTGATCTATCTAAATGAAATAAATCTGGAATCTAAAAGTGTTTTTAACGATAGTTTCTCAAATGAAAATGCTTCTCTGGTAATTGATTTTAGTGAAACAATATATGAAGGTTCTCAGTCAATCATTGAATATTTATTACAAAGCACCAATAATGACAAATCTCTTTTTAATGAAATCAGCCAACAAAAATTTGCACTTCAGCGTATTAATAAATTTTATATTGCTTATCAGGCTGGTTTTAATGATAAAACAATGCTTGATAGATTAGCACAGTCAGTAAAAATTTTTGAAAAGGGTCTGGAAACATTAAATTTACATAAATTTTTAAATTATGACCAGGAGTTTGCTTTTGTGCGCTTAAAAAACTCCTGGGCTATTTCAAAAAAATTCTATGAAGGAATGGAAAAAGGTGACTTAACATTAATCGTTTCTGTTTCTACTGATCATCTGATGTCGTATCTGGATAAAATTATAAGTTTGGAAAATAAGTTCTAAAATCAAATTTTAAAGATGAATTTAAAAAACTAGCTAATTAAAAGCTAGTTTTTTTGGTTGACAATTAAACGATGTTTAATTATTATTAGCTCAAACTTTATTTTATAATGAAATAAATATTGTTAATCTAGGCCGTTGGACTCAAATAGCAAAAACAGGAAGCAAAGTATGGAACTGGCAAAACAAATAATTCGTTTTATTTTACAATTATTGTTTCGAATAGAAGTAGAAGGCATGGAGAATTACCATAAGGCGGGTTCTCGTGTCATGATTGTTGCCAATCATACTTCTTTGCTGGATGCTGTTTTATTAACCATATTTCTCCCCAACAGACTGACCTTTGCCATTAATACTCAAATGGCTGAAAAATGGTGGGTACGGCCCTTTGGTCAAATTGTCCGCTTGTTTCCAATGGATCCGGTAAACCCGCTGTCAATCAAATCTTTTATTAAAGATTTAGAGCAAGATAAGCGTGCAGTTATTTTTCCTGAAGGACGAATTACAGTCACCGGTACCTTAATGAAAATTTATGACGGTCCCGGCTTGATTGCTTTAAAATCAGGTGCTCAGGTATTGCCGGTTCGTATTGATGGCGCTCAACGATCAATCTTTTCCCGACTTAAGGGAATTGAACGCCGTCAATGGTTTCCTAAAATTAAATTAACGATTTTACCGCCGCAAAT
>WTAX01000225.1 GCA_013139395.1 Gammaproteobacteria bacterium
CAATTCTTTGCATACCTGTCGTTTGCGCACTAATGTTCTCAGGACAGACCCAGGATAGCTGATTGTTTGTTTTATTCGTTACAGTCTGACTGGCAGAAGATTTAAGCTCATTAATAACATCTTCAGAGCTTTGATATTCAAAACCATCTAAATTAAACAGGTTACCTAACACTCGAAGTACTTTCCAGCCCGGCTTAGACAAGCCATTGGCTTTGCTTACTGCATTAAAGCTTTGCCATGTTCCGTCAACATTAATTAAAGTGCCCGATGCTTCTGTCATGGCCGCAATGGGTAATATGACATCGGAATCAGCTTGCATCGCATCGGTAACATAAGCACTTAAAGAAACCACAAAATCTGCATTTGCAAGAGCAGTTTTTGCCTGTAGCGGATTATCTAAATCACGCTCTGCTTCAATTCCGTAAAGAATATAGCCTTTAAGGTTTTCTGCAAACATTGCCTGAGTATTTAAGCCGTCTGTGTGACTAAATGCATTATCTGAGATATGAGTACGATTGGGCAGCAATCCAGACAGGTAAGCACCTGAGGTATTAGCACCGGGAGTCAGATAACTCATAGTTGAACTGGTCGCAGCAGCAATAAAGGAAGCCAGCATTCTCATTGCAGAGTAATTCGGCATGGCCTGAATAATAGTACCCAGCATAACGACTGAGTTTTCTGCAGTAGATAATTCAGCAATACATTGTTTATGTTCATCAGTCACTTTTACAGAGGCAACCAATGCCGCCAAGCCTTCCGGTGCATCCTGTGCTGAGCTTTCCAGAGCAGCTTTTGCTAACACTTTCAGTTCTTTAAACATTTGCGCCGGGGCAATCGTAAATTCGTGCGCCGCTTTGAAGTTAGAATCAAAGCTGACAGGATTCACAAATGAAATCTTTGCCCCCTTTAAAGAGGCTTGTCTTAATTGATGCCCCATAATAGGCTGTTCTTTACGAACATTTGAGCCAATGATTAAAACTGCCTGCTGCTGTGAAATATCAGCAACACTCATAGCCAGACCGGGGAATAAAGGATCTTGATCCTGACCACTAAAGTCAGATTGACGCAGACGATGGTCAATATTATTACTGCCGATGCCACGCATTATTTTTTGTAACAGATACATTTCTTCTGTGGTAACAGAGGGGGAACAAACACTACCAATTTGGTTTTTATCTTTTATGTCTTTGAGACCATTGACGGCAAATTGCAGCGCATCATCCCAACTGGCTTCTGTCCATTCGCCATCTTTCTTAATAAGCGGTCTGGTTAAGCGCTCATCACTTTGCAGACCTTCAAAACTATAACGATCACGATCTGAAATCCAGGCATCATTAATCGCATCATTCTCACGAGCAATTACCCGTTTTATCTCACCATTTTTGGTCTGAACATTACAGTTTGAACCGACGCAGTCATGAGCGCCAATACTGTCATTACTTGCTAATTCCCAGACACGGTAGGTGAAGCGTGATACTTTAGATGTCAGCGCACCAACCGGACAAAGGTCAATGATATTACCGGATAATTCTGAATCGATACTCTTTTCAATATAAGTGCCGATTTCCATCCAGTCACCACGTCCTGTGGCACCCAGTTCACGCATTCCGGCAATTTCCTGCCCAAAACGAACACAGCGTGTACAATGAATACAACGGGTTAACTCAGTGGCGATAAGCGGACCGATATTTTTATCTTTAACCACTCGTTTGATTTCAGCATATCTGGATTTGTCACTGCCATAGCCAATAGAGAATTCCTGTAAATCACATTCTCCTCCTTGATCACATACCGGACAATCTAAAGGATGGTTAATCAGTAAAAATTCCATTACCGATTTTTGTGCTGCCAGAGCATAAGTTGATTGGGTATTGACCACCATACCATCAGCAACAGGAGTTGCACAGGCCGGCATTGGCTTGGGCGCCTTCTCCACTTCAACCAGACACATACGGCAGCTGGCGGAAATGGATAGATTTTTATGATAACAAAAACGGGGTATGGCTATACCTGCCTTATCAGCAGCTTCAATAAGCATCTGACCCTGCTCGGCTTCAACCTGTTGACCGTTAATTTCGATAGTTACCATATTAAATACTCGTAAATCCGTCTTTAAATAAAAAGATTAGTTAAATAAAAAGATTAGTTAATTAGTTATTTGTATTACTTACTGCCTGGTCCAACCATACATTTCTTATGGTCGATATGATATTGGAACTCATCACGATAATGCTTAAGAAAGCCTTTCACCGGCATAGAAGCAGCTTCACCCAGTGCGCAAATTGTACGCCCCATAATGTCACCTGCCACTTTATCTAACAGATCAATATCTTCCTGTTTACCATGACCATGTTCAATTCGATGCATGATGTGTGATATCCAGCCAGTGCCTTCACGACATGGAGTACATTGACCACAGGATTCTTCCTGATAAAAATGTGACAAACGAGCTAAGGCATTTACCATACAAACGTTATCATCCAGAATAATCACAGCACCTGAACCCAGCATTGAACCTGCAGCTTGAATGCTGTCATAGTCCATAGTGACATCCATCATTTGCTCACCTGGAATAACCGGCGAAGAACTACCACCTGGAATGACGGCTTTAAGTTTATAACCGTCTTTCATGCCGCCGCACATTTCTAATAATTCAGAAAAAGGAGTGCCCATATCAATTTCATAGTTGCCCGGACGCTTCACATTACCTGATACAGAAAATAGTTTTGTGCCGCCATTATTCGGCTTACCGTGTTCCAGAAACCACTGACCGCCTTTTTCTACAATAACCGGTATAGAGGCTAGTGTTTCGGTATTATTAATGGTGGTTGGTTTACCATATAAACCAAATCCCGCAGGAAATGGCGGCTTAAAGCGCGGCTGACCTTTTTTACCCTCTATGGATTCAAGCAGAGCAGTTTCTTCGCCGCAAATATAGGCACCACCGCCCAAATGTGAATGTGCATCAAAATTAAAATCGCTGCCGAATAATTTATCACCCAGATAACCGGCTTCACGAGCTTCTTTAAGAGCATTATCAAAACGGCTATAAGGTTCCCAAAATTCGCCGCGAATGTAGTTATAACCGGTATCTGCACCAATGCAATAACCGGCGATAGCCATACCTTCTATCAGCTGATGCGGGTTATAGCGTAAAATATCACGATCTTTACAGGTACCAGGCTCACCTTCATCTGAATTACAAACAATATATTTCTGACCTTCAGACTGGCGCGGCATAAAACTCCATTTCAGACCCGTTGGAAATCCAGCACCACCGCGACCTCTTAATGCTGAAGTTTTTACTTGTTCAATAATATCTTCTGCCGGGATCTTCTCTGTGAGAATTTTCTTCAGCGATTGATAGCCACCGACACTAAGATAGGATTCCAGTGTCCATGGTTTATCAAGATGTAATGTTCTAAAACAAACTTCGTTTGCCATTAAATACTCCGCTTGCTGCTCAAGCTTTCAAGAAAGCGTTCAAACTTTAGCCTACAACCTTTAACCTTCAAATGTGGTCTTAAAGAAAGGTGGCTTTCTATTTCAATCCGTCTAAAATCGTGTCAATTTTTTCTGCGTCAAGGTTTTCGTAATAGTTTTCACCGATTTGCATCATCGGGGCACCAGAACAAGCGCCAAGACATTCAACTTCTTTGAGAGTAAAACGATTATCTTCTGTCGTCTCGCCCATTTTGATATCCAGTTTATCTTCCAGATGACCAACGATTTCACCTGATCCGCATACCATGCAGGATATGTTGGTACAGACACATATCTTGTGCTTGCCAACGGGCTTGTGCTCATACATGGAATAAAAAGTAGCCACTTCATAGACATGAATTTTATCCATATCAAGATAGTCCGCAACAGCATCCATCAGTTCAGTCGTTAACCAGCCGCCATTTTGATCCTGGACTATACGCAAGGCAGCCATAACAGCTGACTGTTTTTTATCAGCCGGATATTTCGCTACCCACTGATCAATATCTTCTCTTGATGCCGTGTTAATCAATTCATTATTCGCTTGAGGCATTATCTGTCTACCTCCCCAAATACAATATCAAGTGTACCAATTACAGTCACTACATCAGCAAGCATATGGCCTTCAGTTAAAAAATTAATCGCTGACATATGCGCAAATCCCGATGCTCTGATTTTTAAACGATACGGTTTATTGGCGCCATCTGAAACAATATAAGTTCCGAATTCACCCTTTGGCTGTTCAACAGCACAATAAGCTTCACCTTCCGGCACACTATAGCCTTCAGAGAAATGCTTAAAGTGATGAATCAGTCCTTCCATATCTTCTTTCATATCCATACGATTAGGCATGGTTACTTTATGATCTTCATGCATCACCGGACCTGGATTATTCTGCAGCCAGTCGATACATTGAATAATAATACGATTTGATTGACGCATTTCTTCAACCCGTACTACATATCGATCATAACAGTCTCCATTTGTACCGACTGGAATATCAAAATCAACTTTGTCATAAACGGCATAGGGTTCCATTTTTCTTAAATCCCAGGGAACACCTGAAGCACGCAGCATTGGCCCCGTAAAGCCTAAGTCTTTTGCTTGCTCTGCTGTCACGCAGCCAATATCAACTAATCTTTGTTTCCAGATGCGGTTATCTGTTAATAAGGTTTCATATTCATCAACATAACCTTCAAAACGGTCAGTAAAATCTTTTAAAAAGTCTAATAATGAACCCTGACGATTTTTGTTCTGTTCGTCAACTTCGGACTGAGTATGCCACTGCGATGCTTTATAGTGGGGCATACTATCGGGCAAATCACGATAAACACCGCCAGGACGATAATAACTGGCATGCATACGTGCACCGGAAACCGCTTCATAGGCATCCAGCAGATCTTCACGTTCACGAAAACAATAAAGGAATATGGTCATAGCACCGACATCAAGCCCATGAGTACCAAGCCACATCAAGTGATTTAAAAGACGGGTAATTTCATCAAACATAACGCGAATATATTGCGCTCGTTCAGGCACTTCTATATCTAATAATTTTTCAATGGTCATGCAGTAGGCATGCTCATTACACAACATGGACACATAATCCAGACGATCCATATAACCGATATTTTGATTATAAATCCTGCTCTCAGCCAGTTTTTCTGTACCGCGATGCAGTAAACCAACATGCGGATCGGCTCTTTGAACTACTTCACCATCAAGTTCTAAAATTAAACGTAACACACCATGGGCAGCTGGATGCTGGGGACCAAAATTAAGTGTGTAATTCTGAATTTCTGACATTAAGCACTTCCCCCCTGGCTCTCATTGCCTGCTGGATCATTATTTGAAGAGAGATTTGCAAAACGTTCGGCATAACGATTATCGTCTCTGATAATTCTTGGAATGTTAATTCGTTCTTCAATGGACACCGGCTCATAGACAACGCGCTGCTTATTTGCATCGTAGCGCATCTCAACCTGACCAACCACTGGGAAGTCTTTACGTAATGGATGACCAATAAAACCATAGTCAGTTAAGATCCGGCGCAGATCAGGATGTCCTGAATAAAGAATACCTACTAGATCAAAGGCTTCACGCTCAAACCAGTTGGCACCACTCCAGACAGACACAACAGAGTCCACCATTGGAAAGTCGTCATCTAACCAGGTTCTGACACGGATTCTATGATTATTTTTTACCGACAATAAATGATAAACAGAAGCATAACGTGACGCACAGGATTTAGATCCTTCATAGGTACTATAATCCACACCACAAAGATCAATCATTGTATCAAAAGCCAATTCTTGATTGTCTCGTAATGTCTGACAAATTTGTACAAGATTGTCTTTATTGACTTCAATAGTCAATTCACCGTGTGCAACAACTGCGTTTACGGTTTCTATTTCTGCCAGAGCATTGCTCACTTTGTCAGATAATTCAGAGTAATATTGCGACATTCAGCGTGTTCTCTTTATCGTGCAATCGTATTAGTACGTTTAATTTTATTCTGCAGCTGGATAATACCATATAAAAATGCTTCTGCAGTAGGTGGGCAGCCCGGCACATAAATATCCACCGGAACAACGCGATCACAACCTCTGACCACAGAGTATGAATAGTGATAATAACCACCACCATTGGCACAGGAACCCATGGAAATCACCCAGCGAGGTTCAGCCATCTGATCGTAAACTTTACGTAGAGCGGGGGCCATTTTATTAACCAGTGTGCCGGCAACAACCATCACATCAGATTGTCTTGGACTGGGTCTGAAAACAATACCAAAACGGTCAAGGTCATAACGTGAAGCCCCCGCCTGCATCATTTCAACAGCACAACATGCCAGACCAAAGGTCATCGGCCACATTGAACCGGTTCTTGCCCAGTTAATGAGTTTGTCAGCGGTTGTGGTGATAACCCCTTCTTCTAAAATACCCTCTATTCCCATTCCAGCGCACCTTTTTTCCACTCATAGATAAAACCAACAACCAAAAGTCCTAGAAAAATTGCCATAGCAACTAAACCAAAGGTACCTATTGTATCGAGTACAACAGCCCAGGGGAAAAGAAATGCTATTTCCAAATCAAAGATAATAAAGAGAATGGCGACCAGATAATAACGGACATCAAATTTTAGACGGGAATCTTCGAATGCTTCAAAGCCGCACTCATAAGGGGAGTTTTTTTCACGATCTGGACGATGTGGAGATAAAATAAGCCCCATCACAGTCATTCCAATGCCAACCATGAGGCCTACTCCCATAAAAATAAGTACGGGAAGATAATTTTCAAGCATATTAGATCCTTACTTAATCCGATATCTAATGCAATGCATACCGAACACTAATATTATTTAATTATTTTATTTAGCTTTTTACTTAGCAGCATTCTTAACAACGTGTATTCATTACGTTGAATAAGAAATTGGTAATACTTTAAACCATATTCAACATCATGAAAAGCAATTTATCATGCCGTTTTTTCATGTTTATTTTTTTATTACTTCTCTATGGAAGCTTTCTGATACATTCGCATTTAGATTTTTTCTATCATTAAGCAAATAACATCTTAATTTGGTGCCGATGGCCGGAGTCGAACCGGCACAGCCATGAGCCACTACCCCCTCAAGGTAGCGTGTCTACCAATTTCACCACATCGGCAAATTTATTCTTTGCGAAACATAAGCCATACAAAATGTAAGCTGTTTCGTAAGTCAAATTTTATTCAGCTGGTAATGC
>WTAX01000402.1 GCA_013139395.1 Gammaproteobacteria bacterium
TAAATTTTTAACCGAATTGTAGAAGTTTATCATTTATTAATATTAGTAGCAAAAAAAGTCGAATGAATACTTCTCAATAGTAAAACATGATTAATCATGGTGGCAAAGTGAATATTATGAAGGGGAAAAAACACTGACTAACCTGGGATAAAGTGTTTAGCTGATAAATTGCCAGGCGAGAAAATAGTTTTTATCTGATCTTTATCAATTCCCTTTGTTCATAATTGTATTCTAATGTCTTCTCCATTCTTGCATTATGAGTATTAACGAGAGCACTACAATGACTATAACCAATAGAAAAACAGCTATTATTGACACACCATTTGACTTAGATAACGATGATTTTTATCAACGATGGCGTGATACAAAGCTAAATGATTATCCGCAAACATTGACTGATCTCGTCGTTGAAATTAACGATCCCAGAAAGTTAACAGAAACGGAGCACCAGAAATTACTGAGTGTTTGCCAAAAAGCCAATATGGTGGTTTATGCCGCTAAGACTGGCGATGACCCGGATCCTGAAATTCCTCTGGCAATGGGGCGAGCATTTAATTTGTTAGAACTGGATCATAACTGGCTGGCTGATAAGAGCGGCTTAACCTCACTGACGGTTGTTAATGGCGGTGCCAGAGAAAAATATATTCCCTATAGTAATCGTGCTATCAACTGGCATACAGATGGTTACTACAACACACCGGATAAACAAATACATGGCCTGAACCTGCACTGCGTGATGCCGGCTCCTGAAGGTGGTGAAAATCGTTTAATGGATCATGAAATTGTCTATAGTCTGCTAAGAGATAAAAACCTGGACTATATTCGCGCATTGATGGCCGATGATGTCATGATTATTCCACCCAGAATTGGTAAAGACGGTATTATCGCTCGAAAGGAAGAAGTCGGTCCGGTTTTCTCTGTTAATACAGTCAGTGGCGATTTACATATGCGCTACACCATTAGAACACAGAATGTCATCTGGAAAGATGATCCTTTGACTCTGGAAGCTCTGCAAGAATTAGAAAACATACTTGAAACTGATTCAAACTATAACTATCAGGGAAAATTACAATCAGGCATGGGCCTGGTCAGTAATAATGTACTGCATGATCGCAGTGCCTTTGAAGATAATGAAGGCCAAAAGCGACTGATCTACCGTGCCCGTTATTATGCCCGTTTAGCCGGAACTTCTGTTAATGAGGTTTATGGTCAGTAATTTACGCGTTTAGGTGCTTTTGCTTATCTTTTGACTTTGCTCTTGCTCTTGATTTTCCCCCACCCAGAGAGGAAATAACGTAGAAGTGCTTTGGTGTGTAAGTTCTTGGTTCATGGGGCTTTTTGAGGCATGGATGCCGAGGCTGAGCGTCACAGGGATGTGTTCACAGCGTCCCCATGAACCAAGAACTTACACACCAAAGCACGCTGTAAATACAATCATTCCCGAACGCCCCCTTGTAGCAGTACACAATAATTTGAGTCTATATTTCTATCAATAAAAACCGTAGTAAGTAGGACATAGATAGATTACAATTTAGTTTTAATTACACTGTAAACAGGTAATGGAATGAAGCAGTATTTAGACTTACTCAAAAATGTACTGGATAATGGCACCGTAAAATCTGATCGTACAGGCACAGGCACCACCTCAATGTTTGGTTGTCAGTTTAGATGTGATTTAGCAAAAGGTTTTCCTTTGCTGACCACCAAAAAAGTGCATTTTAAATCAGTGGTTAATGAATTGCTTTGGTTCTTATCCGGCAGTACCAATATCAATGATCTGGATGCCAGGATCTGGAATGAATGGGCAACAGAAGAGGGTGATCTTGGCCCGATTTATGGCAAACAATGGACTGCATGGCCGACCAAAGAAGGCAAAACGATTAATCAGATTGATTATGTTGTTGATTTGTTAAAGCATAATCCCAGCTCTCGACGCATTTTATTTCATGGCTGGAACTGCGAATACCTGCCTGATGAATCCGTATCACCACAAGAAAATGTTAAAAATGGCAAAATGGCATTACCCCCTTGCCACCTCTTATATCAATTTAATGTGGCCGATAATAAACTGAGTTTAATGTGTACTATTCGTTCCAATGATCTGCTATTAGGCAATCCATTTAATACTGCTCAAGCGGCATTATGGGTACACATTTTATGTCAGCAAACTGGTCTGGAATTAGGCGATCTGGTGATGTCAATTGGTGATGCTCATATTTATAGTAATCACATGGAACAGGTAAAAACTCAACTTGAACGAGAACCTCGTACACTCCCGACCTTAAAACTTACACGTAAACCTGATAGCATTTATGATTATAAATTAGAAGATTTTGAACTCGAAGGTTATGACCCTCATCCACCCATTAAAGCCAAGGTTGCGGTTTAATTATTAAAATTCTAAACGACCTGCTTCTTTCATTTGTGTCATAGTTAAGTCCTGTAAAAGGGGTAAAATAAATTATATTTATATTACCCTCTTGTTCTCCATTGATAAAAAATATTTTTAACGTTTAATCTGTATCAGTCTGGTTTAATGCCATATGACTAAACCAAAAATTGTAAAAGGATTAAAGTAATGAATGACATACAATATACTTCCCGTCAGGCTATTGGGTTAATGGATCTGACCACTTTAAGTGATGATGATACTGATCAAAAGGTCATAAAACTATGTCATGATGCTCATACTGCAGCGGGTGATACTGCGGCAATATGTATCTATCCTCGTTTCATTCCTATTGCTCGCAAAACATTGCGTGAGCAAAATACCCCGCAGATTAAAATTGCCACCGTCACCAACTTCCCCCATGGAAATGATGATTTAGATACTGCACTGGCAGAAACCCGTGCTGCCGTTGCCTATGGTGCGGATGAAGTAGATGTAGTTTTTCCCTATCGTGCCCTGAAGGCTGGTAATCGTATAATTGCCTCTGAAATGATTAAAGCCTGTAGGGAAATCTGCGCTGATATCACTCTTAAAGTGATCATTGAATCGGGTGAATTAAAAACTCCGGAGCTCATTAGAAGTGCCAGTGAAATCAGCATTGCAGCCGGAGCCGACTTTATTAAAACTTCTACAGGTAAAGTACCTGTTAATGCAACGATAGAAGCCGCAAGAGTGATGCTTGAAGTGATTAAAGAATCCGGACTTGATATTGGCTTTAAAGCAGCCGGTGGAGTTAAAGATGCTGTTGCGGCAAAAGAATATATGGAACTTGCTGCCGGCATTATGGGTGAAAACTGGGTGAATGCAGATCACTTTCGCTTTGGTGCATCAAGCTTGTTAGTGAGCTTATTAGCAGAATTAGATTTGGCTGAGAAACCTGCTGAGCCAGGCTCATATTAAACAGGAAAGTACCAATGAAACGCACGATTATTTTATTGCTGGATTCTTTTGCAATTGGTGCTTCAGAAGATGCGGACATATTTATTGGTACCCTGGCTGATGGTAGTGAATTTAATGATGCAGGTGCTAATACACTAGGACATATTGCGCAAAAATGCGCCGCTGGTGAGGCTGATATTAATCGCAGCGGCTTACTTCATATTCCCAATTTAAATAAATTAGGTTATGGTCGTGCTTGTTTTGAAAGTTCTTCAAGTTTTCCTCCCGGTTTAGATGAGTCAGTAAAGCCTGTTTCAGCTTATGGTTATGCTAAAGAAATATCAACAGGAAAAGATACGCCTAGCGGACATTGGGAAATTACCGGTGCTCCGGTATTATTTGAGTGGGGATATTTTGTAGAAAAACAAAATAGCTTTCCTCAGGAACTGCTGGATAAGATCATTAAGCAAGCTGACTTAGCCGGTTATCTGGGAAATTGTCATGCTTCTGGAACGACCATTCTGCAACAGCTTGGTGATGAACATATTAAAACCGGTAAGCCTATTTTTTATACCTCAGCAGATAGTGTTTTTCAAATTGCCTGTCATGAAAAAAGTTTTGGCCTGCAGCGACTTTATGAGCTCTGTGCCATTACTCGTGAATTACTGGAGAGCTATAATATTGCTCGTGTTATCGCACGTCCGTTTATTGGTACTGACAGCAGTAATTACCAGCGGACCGGTAATCGTCATGATTATTCTGTGCTGCCGCCAGCGCCAACATTATTGGATCGCATGAAAGAATCCGGTGGTCAGGTAGTGAGTATTGGGAAAATAGCTGATATTTTTGCTCAGCAGGGAATTACTAAAAGTACCAGAGCTATTGGCCTTGAAGCCCTGTTTAATTCCACTCTGGATGAATTAAAACAAGCGGGTGAGAAAACGATTATCTTTACAAATTTTGTTAATTTCGATGCTGATTTTGGGCACCGTCGAGATGTATCCGGTTATGCTGCCGCGTTAGAATACTTTGATACACGTTTACCGGAAATGCTGGAATTAATAGCTGATGATGATTTGCTGGTGCTAACGGCAGATCATGGTTGTGATCCCACATGGAAGGGTACTGATCATACCAGAGAGCACATTCCGGTTGTTTTTTATGGGAAGTCAGTTAAAGCAGGTTCAGTAGGATTACGTGAGACCTTTGCTGATATTGGTCAGACCATTGCAGCTTACCATGATTTACCGAAACTGGAATATGGGAAACGTATTTTTTAACTATTCTTTTTAAGAAGAATTTCACAACTATATTTTTACAACTATCTTTTCACAAAGACTATGGAGAAATAAACGATGGCGACTCCACATATTAATGCCGAAGAGGGTGCATTTGCCGAAACAGTTTTACTTCCTGGTGATCCCTTGCGGGCAAAATATATAGCAGAAACCTTTTTAGATGATGTTGTTCAGGTGACTGATGTACGTAATATGCTGGGTTTCACCGGCAGCTATAAAGGTAAGAAAGTGTCGGTGATGGGTAGTGGTATGGGCATACCATCATGCTCTATTTATGCGACCGAATTAATCACGCAATACGCTGTGAAAAATATTATTCGAGTGGGTAGTTGCGGCTCTGTCAATAAAGATATTAAATTATTAGATGTTGTTATTGGTATGGGGGCATGTACTGATTCAAAAGTGAATCGTATTCGTTTTAACGATCATGACTTTGCTGCCATTGCCAGTTATGAGTTATTGCACAAGGCTGTTACGTCGGCGAAGGCTCATGGTGTTGATGCGCGAGTGGGCAATATTTTTTCTGCTGATCTGTTTTATTCACCGGAAGAAAATGCTTTTGATCTGTACGAAAAATACAATATCTTAGGTATTGAAATGGAAGCAGCAGGTTTATATGGTGTTGCGGCTGAATATGGAGCCAATGCCTTGTGTCTTTTAACCGTTTCAGATCATATCCGCACCGGTGAAAGATCATCGGTGGAAGATCGGCAAAACAGCTTTAATGATATGATCATTAATGCTCTGGATTCCATGCTTGTAGAATAATATTGCTGAATAAAAAAGATTAAATTATAGGACTGTGAAAACATGATGTTATTGCCACAGGAAATTATTCGCTCTAAGCGTGATGGAAATGCGTTAAACAAGGCAGAAATTGACTTCTTTATTAAAGGTATTGTTTTGAATACTGTCACAGAAGGTCAGATTGCAGCTTTTGCAATGGCAGTTTATTTTCAGGATATGACAATGGATGAACGTGTCCTGCTGGCTTGTGCAATGCGTGACTCAGGCTCTGTCTTAGACTGGCGTTCCCTTAATCTTAATGGTCCGGTGCTGGATAAACATTCAACCGGTGGCGTTGGTGATGTGGTTTCCTTAATGTTAGGTCCTATGGTGGCTGCCTGCGGCGGCTATGTTCCTATGATCTCAGGTCGCGGTCTGGGGCATACCGGCGGCACTCTGGATAAATTTGATGCCATCCCCGGTTATCAGACAGCACCGGATAATGAACTATTTCGACAAGTTGTTAAAAATGTGGGTGTTGCCATTATTGGTCAAACCGGTGATTTAGCTCCGGCAGACAAACGCTTTTATGCGACACGGGATATTACAGCGACTGTTGAATCCATCGCATTGATCACCGCTTCAATTTTATCAAAAAAACTGGCGGCAGGACTTGATTCTCTGGTAATGGATGTTAAAGCGGGTAATG
>WTAX01000370.1 GCA_013139395.1 Gammaproteobacteria bacterium
AATAAAACCTTGCCATGATTGCCACTTACATAAAAAGGGCGAAGTGGCAAAAGTCAGAACAGTATTACATACACGTTGTATTGGCTGTCATGAATACACCACTGCTGCAGGCCAGCATGCCGGACCTCTGAAACACAAATGCAAATTGTGTCACATTAAGAATAATAATAAGGCAAAGTAAAGAGAATGGATTTTATAGAGGATTTAGATTCTTTTGTAGAGGCGAATTCATTCGCCTGTTTTTTGTTTTATGAGGATAATTCAGGCGAATGAATTCGCCCCTACACTTTGAAACAGTCAAATTTAAATACATACAAAATAGCTTTTCTCTATAACTTTAGCTGATATCGCATTTTGTTATAAAGAAAAGCTCAAGTTCAAAAATCACCTAATCCGAATGTTTAGTATCTGTTAAAAAAGCAAATACGTAACTATTGGTGTAATATTAGCAACTTTATCAAATACTGCTGGATTATTAATCCAGCCGGGTACAACCTGAGTCACCTCTGCTGCTTTCATAGGCGTAACACGGATGGTAAATGTAGCCGTCCCCGTTTGCTCAGTCTCATCAACAAACTCAAAGGTTGGAAATCCTATAATATTACCAACTGTCACATTATAGTTTAACCCCAGGTTAAGTACGTCTTCAATTGAGCCCAGATAATAAATTGGATTTGCAGCCCATGCACTCAGTGTAGCAGCAGGGATCTTGTTAAAATCAGGAAAGCCGCCTGTCCAGGCGTAGTTACCATCACCCTCACCAAGACCAGGAACATCGATACCATCGGCACCATCAACGTCAGCCCAGTACGCCATTAAGGTATCATCTGTTTCTGGATTACCATCATCATCCCAAAGGATTGCTTCGGGTTGCCAGACACTGGGTAACCATTCGCCAAACAGTGCCTCATAATTACCTCCCAGTACTTCATCGAGAGTAAGTCCGGATGAGATTTTTGTTCCATCAAGACTTAATGAAACCACATAGCCTGTTCTTGTGTCACTAAAGAAACCATCTTCAGGGAAGTATTTAGGATCTTCCATAGGTCCCCATAGTCCGTGGGAGAAATTAGCCAGTTGATCGATATCCCAGATGTTATAAAGTCCAGTATTTGGATCAGGTTTAGGTCTATCACCTATACCGATATCAAGCTCCAGAGCCGCCCACGGGTGAGTCGCTGCAGGCTCAAAGTTTTCACCCACTCCGAAACCAATCTCAAGCGTATAGCCACTTAAACGCGCGCCTGTATAGTTGTTAATCTTCTGAAAAACTTGATATCTGTGCGCTTCAGCTGGACCTTCTACATTAAATACCATGTCAACAGCTTTCTCAAAACCCTCACCACCAGCTACTGTGCTTGGCTGCAGGTTTATTTTGTAACGTTTATGTGATTGAAATTCACTAGCGCAAGTTGTCGCAACTGCTTCTTCAGGATGTACTAGATTGAAACCTAATGCTTCTGGATCATAAGATGTCGTCATAATGCAGCTATCAGACTTTCCGTTTGGCATTTCTAAATCGGTACCCGCCAGGGTATCGTTTAGAACTTTAACACCGGAAGGTTCTCCTATGGGCCAGTCTTTACCGTGTAATCTGCCCATTACCGTATCGCCATAGAGAGGGTCGTCAACAGCTAGAGTAGGGTTGCCATCATATATTAGACTCTCAAAAGAGTCGTTTGGTTCCATTGCAGAGTAGGAACCGTCTTCTGGATCGTACCATTTATCCATGGGATCATAGGGAACATAGGGATCATAGACTACATAGGGATTATCGGGATCAGAGTCTATCCAAGTAATTATCACATTGACATTATCAAGATTCCAAGCACCAAAACCAGGAATCGCAGTTGGCGAAGCAGAATCCACTTCCGTAATAATCCCTGAATGCACACTCGTTATTAAACTAAAACAAGCAATAACAACTGCCCCAGAAAGTGTACTTTTTGTTTGAATATTCATTTCTAACTCCTTGTTCACTTGTTTAGATTCTTTAGTAAGAGCATAGCATAGAATATCTTAGAAAAAAATAAAAAAACTGTAAATGTTGTCATTTGTCAATGATTTATTTACAATTTTTCTGGGCACTAGTTCTCAACATATTATTAAAAATAATCACTACACAATTTATCAAATTCAATCTTATTTGAATTATGTGTTTTTATTGTTGCTATATTGAGCAAAAAATTGATAAAAAGTAAGACTAAGACTACCTTAATCACTATTTTTGTCCTATGATTATTTTAGTACAAGCTTTATTGAGTTATCTCAATGACAATGAATAGACTATTATAGAAAATGAATTATGCTGGTTAAATTGTGAAGGCATTTAAACTTCAAATGAGATTGTATTCACGGAGCAGTTAACATTGAAATTATTTACTAACATCATTCTTAACATTGGCAAAGCATTCATCATGCTTGCTGTAATTGCTGGCTCGGCATTTGCAACAACTACGGCTGATCACACCAAGTTCAAAGAGCTGCAGACCAGTTTTAAATCTGGCCCTGCAGTAACCAAAGCCTGCATTAAATGCCATACCGAAGCAGCCAGACAAATTCATAAGACCAAACATTGGACCTGGGAATTTCTTAATCCTGATAACAAACAGCGGCTTGGCAAGCGAAACATTTTAAATAATTTCTGCATTACACCACAATCCAATTTTGCCTACTGTTCGGCGTGTCATATCGGTTATGGCTGGAAAGACGAAAGTTTTGATTTTACTTCAGAAGAAAATGTTGACTGCCTGGTATGCCATGACACCACAGGTGAATACAGTAAACCACCCGGTAATGCCGGACACCCTAAAGACACTGTTGATCTGGCGTATATTGCACAAAATATCGGGAAAACCAGCCGCGACAGCTGCGGGGCCTGCCACTTCTTTGGTGGTGGTGGTAACGGTGTAAAACACGGTGATATGGACGATTCTCTGGCAGTGGCCGACGAGGAACTCGATGTACATATGGATGCAGTGGGTGCAGATTTTACCTGCTCCACCTGTCACAAAAGCATAGAACATGATATTGCCGGCAGTCGTTATGTTCCAGAGGCAGCACATACCGAGGGTTACCATCTTCACAGAAGAGATCAAGACGAAGAAAATAATGCTCACTGCCGTGCCTGCCATGGTAATAAACCACATAAAAAAGCCGATAAATCCAGACTGAATCATCACGCCAAAAAGATAGCATGTCAGACATGCCATATTCCAACAATTGCCCGCGG
>WTAX01000430.1 GCA_013139395.1 Gammaproteobacteria bacterium
TGCTCACAAACCCAGGCACATTTTTCAATTTCAGCTTCTCCCTGAATTACCGGTTTACCCATTTCAATAGCCATCAGCAAAGCATAGTCTGCTTTACGTTCTCTGAGCAGCTTTGCCATACTAAAAAAACATTGAGCCCGCTGGGGAAAATCCAATAATTGCCATTTTTCAAAGGCATTATCAGCCGCCTCAATAATGGGCTTAATTTCATCCATACCCCAATCAGGAAATTCTTGTATTATGGTTTCATTAGCAGGATTTATTGATTTTATGGTGTTTTTCATAATGTTTACCAGTAAGATATAATGAAAACATGGTAACTACTCAACGTATAGTTCTTAATGACCATAGGCTTAGCAATGGTCACTTATTTTTCAGGACCTTTTATGTATTATAGAGCAACTTCGCAAACAATTATTCTTTGTCTTGGTTTTAGTCTTTTTTTAAGCGGCTGTTCTTCAGTGAGTAGTTTAGTGGGCGGCCGTCATAAATATGATTATGCACAAAATTTTGAACGTATGCAGCACTATAATTTTTATCCGACTAGCTCATCCGTTAAGACCGATCCTAACTTCATCTTCATCCACAACTCTGGTGCTAAGCTGGCAATTGAAAATGGCATGGCAAAAAAGAAGTTGCGCAAAGAAAGAAATAGGGAGCCTGATATCTGGTTAAATTATTATTTTACCGGAGAACAGGGTATTACTGTTGGCCAACTAAACGAACTCTTCAATTATAACCTTGGTCTTGCCTGGGACGATAAATATGGAACAGGTCAGGGTATTGCCAATAGCAATTATAGTTTTTCCAGGCGAACATTGATCGTTGATTTGGTATCCCGAAACAATAACCGCCTGATATGGCGTGGCTCTGCTCCCACCCGTATCACAGCAGATGATAATGACCAGCAAAAAAGAAAGGCACTGAATTCGGCGGTTAAAGTGATTTTGGCCCCCTTTCCACCAAAAAATAATTTTACTTCTTTAAAAACACCTGTCTTTGACGAGTAATTTCAACACCTGTTTTTATCTTCTATAAAATAGGTGACAGCAGATAAAAGATGCGGCTGATGGCTTTAAACCAAAATGGCCGCTGTTCAAAACCATCAATACTATCCATAAAACAATTTTTAAAATCATATTCCAGCATAGCAGCCACTTGCTGATTAAAACCTGGATCAGCCACATAGGCCATGATTTCAAAATTCAGGTAGATGGAACGGTTATCCAGATTCATGGTGCCCACACCTGCCAGATTATCATCGATTAAAAACACTTTTTGATGACTAAAGCCTTTGGTATAGCGATAAATTTTAATATTGTAACCCTTCAGTTCCCGATAATAGGCAAATGAGGTGAGATAGATAAAATATTTATCAGATTTTTCCGGCAGCATCAGACGAATATCAACACCTCTCAGGGCGGCATTTTTTAAGGCATTAATCACTTCTGCACCCGGTACAAAATAGGGTGAAGCAATCCATACACGAGACTTTGCCTGATTAATTAAGGCACAGATAAAAAGGGAGCAAACCGGCTTTTCATCTGCGGGCCCGGTATCCAGCAGCATAATATGCTGATTACAATGAGCAGCGGCGTCCAATGTTTTTTCACTATCCTGAGTTGTGCTTTTACACACTGTTTCAGCACGTTGCACCAGCCAATTCAGTTCAGGTACTTCTCCCACACTCCAGTACCAGTCTTTTACAAAAACTCCCTGAGTGGCCTGCACCGAGGGACCTTGCAGCATGACATGGGTATCACGCCAATATCCCATGCTCTCATCTTCACCCAGATATTCCCGCCCCAGATTCAAACCACCAACAAATGCCTTTAAGCCATCAATAATCAGTATTTTTCGATGATTTCGAAAATTTATATGTAAGTACTTACTTATCCCTTTACGCTCATTAAATGAGGAAACATGTGCTCCGGCCTGACGTAATTCCTGTAGATAACGTGAAGACAGACTAAGCGAACCCAGACCATCATAGAGAAAATAAACACGTACACCCTGCTGCATTTTGTCTGTCAGCAGTTTACGAAATGCTTCACCAACATGATCATCATGAATAATATAAAATTGTAACAGCACATAATCTTCTGCCTGCTCAATTGCTTTGAGCATGGCCCGATAGGTTTTTTGCCCGTTAATTAATAATTGTGCTGAATTACTGGAGGTAAATGGCAGATGCTCCAGATTATTCACCGTATTGGTAACATCTTCAAGACCATCGATATCCGTCACATGATATTGCTGAATTTGCTGAAAAGCCTTGTGTGCTGTTTGAATATCCTCCAGACGTGCTTGACGAAAACTCTCCATATAGCCATGAAAACGACTATTACCAAAGATCCAATACAAGGGCAGAATGAACAGTGGAATGATACTCAGACTGATAGCCCAGGCAATTGCCGCCTGAGAAGTACGTGTATTTAAAATAGCATGGACCGCTGAATAAACACCGGCTATTTCAAGCAGCACATAGAGCATAGCAAAGAAATATAGTGGTTCTTCAATCATTTCCACTTCTAACATTTAAGGTAATTCCTTATTTAATATCTGTTATAATCCACATTTTTTAACACAGGCTCACTCTATTGTATGCTTCCAACAATTCTATGCAAATAACCGGTCTTATTTTAGCTGGCGGTCGTTCAAGCCGAATGGATGGCCATGATAAAGGTCTGCTTAAATTACACGGGCGGCCAATGATCAGCCATGTCATTGACAAGCTAAAACCACAAGTTGGACAGATTTTAATCAGCGCCAATCGGCATCTTGATGACTATCAAAAATTTGGCTATGAAGTACTTGTCGATGATTATGATGATTATCGCGGCCCGTTGGCAGGTATGTCTCGTGGCCTTACTCAAAGCACAAGTGAGTACTTACTTACTGTACCCTGTGACGGCCCGTTATTACCCATGGATCTGGCCAGCAGAATGTTAGATTATGCTCAGAAAAATGAAGCCAAAGCAGTGTTGGCATTTGATGGTCAATACAAACAACCCACTTATAATTTAATTCATAAGGATTTATTAGCCCGTTTAAATCATTCCTTAAAAAATAACGAGCACAAACTGGGTAAATGGTTAATGGATAATGGCGCACTTAAGCTGGATTTTTCAGATCAAAAATCAGCCTTTTTAAATGTCAACACACCAGATGATCTGGATTTGCTCAGTCAGCAATTGAGTTAAGTTTCAGCAACTCAAATTAGTCATCTAGTGTTTTCAGCATTTGTTTAGCAATAGCGGTCACTTTTTTATCCTTACTAATGCTGATGATCTTTTCAAAAGCCTCGATTGACTGCTCGATCATTTCATCCATATAGCCGACAATACCTGCAGCTTCCTGCATACCGCCAATGAGATCTTTTATTTCCGGCGGCAGCTCAGGGTCACTGAGCAATTCCCTGGTTGCCAATGATAATGCCTGCTCATCTTCAAAAAAATCTTCTTCAGAAAATAATTGTTCGTCTTTAATTCGTTTTAATTCATTATCCCGACCGGTTTTACCATTAAAAACCACACCTTCAAATATTTCTTCCAGAACAAGGTTTACTTTATCAATATCAAAATGCTCGGCATCAAAGCCTTCACCCAGCCATTCTATGAGTTCTTCATATTCTTCATCATCATCCGGCGCAGCTAACTGCTCCAGTATGTACTGATATCTCCAGGGTCCGCCGCAGTCTTCGGGAGGACATGAGCGCTTACCCTTGGTACAAACCACAGAAAACTGCCCCTTTTTGTGAGGCAGGATTTTTTCTAAAATAATTTTATGTTCCCAGCCATCACCAAAATCGTATTCATACTTAAGCCAGTCTTTCTCCTGTTTAAGAATTTCATTGATCAGTACCAAAGATTCATCAACGGCTTCTCCAGCAAAGTCCATCATAAACTCTTCATCATCCTGAAGGTTATAAACAACACCATCACGATCAATAAACTGATGCAAATGACTACCATCCCAGCCCATACTGATCTGAATGACATCATGCAAGGCATCCATCGTCATGCGGCTGTCAACAACCAGGCGTCGCCAGATGGGCGGCTTTATATTATTTAATACAACTTTAATCTGATAATTCTGACGCAGATGAACAACATTTGATTGTGAACTCATTGTATACTTCTCTAGAATAGTTCTCTGTGATTGGGTTTGCAGGACATTTTAACACTTATCACTAAGAGACAAAAATAAATATCAATTCTGCTCTAAATCAAGACATTTTTTCTTTATTTCGGGTAAAATCGTGCCTCATTTATTTACTAAAGATCGATTATTATGATTGTGACAGATATATTTGATAAAGGCGGCATTATCGTCTGGATACTGGCCGGTTACTCATTTATTGCCCTGACAATTTTATTTGAACGGGTCATTCGCTTTACCTTTATGGGCAGTCCCGGAAGACACACGGAACAAAAGTTACTTGAAGCACTTAAACAGTGCCAGCCAGACACCATTATCAATAATATGCGCGGCCCGGAGGGGCGTTTATTACAAGGTATGCTGCAAGCGTCAAAAGATGGCATCCATGATCTTAATCGAGTCGCCATTCGCCTGGGCAGCTTTGAATTAAATAAAATGGAAAAAGGCTTTCGTACCTTATCCTTTCTTGGCAATACTGCACCACTATTAGGTCTTTTAGGAACAATTATCGGCATGATCAAGGCCTTTATGGTCATTGAACAGGCTGGCGGTCAGGTAGATGCTCAGGCACTGGCTGGCGGTATCTGGGAAGCGATGCTAACTACTGGAGTAGGTCTGGCTGTTGCTATTCCAGTATTACTTCTGTTACACCTGCTCGAATCCACTGCCGATAAACGAGCTCATAGTATGCGCAACTATGCTTCCTTAATGATTGAGTATTTCCCCAGAGACAACAATAACCTGCCCACCGAAGAAGATGCACAAGCGACTCATCATCGCAGCGGTGTGACTCATGCAGTTTGAGGGTCGCAGACGCACCAGCCATGTGCCAAATCTAACACCATTGATTGATATTGTTTTTCTGCTGCTGGTCTTTTTTATGCTGACTTCACATTTTGTTCGTGATGAAGTGCTCAATATTGATCTACCCGAAGCAGACAGTGGTGAAGCACTGGATGAACCTCAACAAGTCGAAGTTATTATTACCGAAGCCGGCGAGTATTCCCTTCATAGTCAGGTTGTCTCTCTGGAAACATTAGAAACTCTGTTAGTAGAAGAACTGAAAAATCAGAAAGAGAAAGTGGTACGTATCCGGGGTGATGAAAACGTCGATTTAGGGATTGCTATCGGTGCCTTCGATGCCGCACGAAAAGCGGGTGCTTCAGGGGTAGATATTGTTACCATTGATCATCCGGTCACGGCTAAACCTCTACCTGCTGTATTACCTGATAGCTCAAGCAACTAAAATGACCCAGGTTTCTTTATCCCGGCATTTATTCTGGTATTCCCTGCTCAATTCAAACCGCTTTGTCTGGTCTATAGCCATTGTCTTTTCACTGACAATACATTATTTTTTATTTTTTCATAAAAATAAACAATACAATGCCTTACCAGACATGGTGATTCAGGAAACCATTACTCATGTGCGTTTTTCCAGCATCACCCCTCCGCCAATTACCGTAGTTGAACCACAAATCGAAATACCAAAACCTGAACCAGTTATGCCACCAGAACCAACACCTGTGGAAGAAAAAATAGTTGCAGAAAAAAAGCCCGAGCCTGTGATTAAAAAAAAGGTCAAACCTAAGCCAAAACCTAAACCTAAGCCCAAGAAAAAACCAAAGCCAAAGCCAAAGCCAAAGCCTAAACCTAAACCTAAACCAGTAAAAAAGATACAGAAAGTAAAGGTCAAGCCAATATCTACCGCACAACCTGTTGCACATAATACTATACCGCCTGTTAAAGAAGTTAAAATATCTCCTGTGCAGTCTAAAGCAGACCAACGCCTTATAGAGCAGACCAGAAAAAGTTATCAGGCCCTCTTAATGCGTCATATTGAAGTACATAAACACTATCCCAGAGTGGCTCGAAAACGCAAAATTGAAGGTAAAATTCAAGTTTCATTTACACTATTAGCCAATGGGGATATTAAAAATCTGATGATAAACGGCAAGCGAAGTATTTTAAAAAAGGCAACTAAAAATGCCATTGATTATGCCTTACCTATGCCGCAACCGCCAAAAAATTTATCCTTACCTATGGATATAAAATTTAATATGAATTATTTCTTAAAATAAGTACCTCAATAAATTAGAAAATACTTTATTTTCTAATACATCTTGGTTAAGGTAAAAGACTTTATTTATAATTTTGCTGTCATTTATAAATTAACAATGGGAATATAGCTATGGGTCAGAAAAAAAAACGCGCCAAAAAAATTGATAATGTACTCTATGAAAAAGAGTTACTTCGCTTACAAAATGAGCTGGTAAAAATGCAGGAATGGGTCAAAACTGAAGGTATAAAAATTGTCGTCGTTTTTGAAGGCCGTGATGCCGCAGGTAAAGGTGGTGTTATTAAACGCATGACCCAGCATTTAAACCCTCGTATCTGCCGGGTTGCAGCCCTGCCGTCACCCACTGAAAGAGAAACCACACAATGGTATTTTCAACGCTATGTTTCCCATCTTCCTGCTGCCGGTGAAATTGTATTTTTTGACCGCAGCTGGTACAACCGTGCTGGTGTTGAACGTGTTATGGGGTTTTGTACCGATGACGAGTACAGTGAATTTTTACGTTCCTGTCCGGAATTTGAACGTATGCTGGTGCGCTCTGGTATCATCCTCATTAAATACTGGTTTTCAGTATCTGATGAAGAACAGGATAAACGTTTTAAAAGCCGTCTGCTTGAGCCATTAAAGCGCTGGAAACTCAGCCCTATGGATTTAGAGTCACGCACTCGCTGGGTTGAATATTCCAAAGCAAAAGATAATATGTTTGCTCATACCGATATTAAACAGGCACCCTGGTTTGCTGTGAATTCTGATGTTAAAAAGCATGCCCGACTTAATTGCATTACGCACTTTCTTAATCAGATCCCTTATAAGGATATTTCACCGGAAAAAATTAAATTACCGGAGCGCCCTTCTGCCACAGGCTATGTCAGGCCGCCAATTACTGATCAAACTTTTGTTCCGGAAATTTATTAGTCGTTGATAAGCACACTTATCAGCGACAGTATTTATTCGCTATAGTAATTAACCAAAGTAATTAACCATAGTATAGCTGATACCAATAACGCCCAATGATTTCATGCAATGCCAGATAGTTTTTCCACATGGCATTGCTGCCGGGCAAAAAATCCCCCCATAGATAATCCATCGTATTGTGATAAAAAGCCATAGGAGCAGGTATTATATTTTTATTATGTTGTTTAAATGATAACAATGCTCTGGGCATATGAAACGCACTGGTGACCAGGTAATAATTATGCCAACCTTGACTAGCCATAATTTTACTGCTGTAGAGTGAATTTTCATACGTATTCTGACTCTGCTTTTCAACCAGGATCTTGCCTGACAAAGCGTATTCATTTTTCAAAATCTGCGCCATTAATTCAGCTTCGGTGATGCCTCCTCGCTCAATCCCTCCCGTTACAATAACCGGTAAGCCCGTTTGTTTTTGCAGCCAGGCACCATAACGTAAACGTAATTGTGTGAAATAACCAATATCCGGAGCATGATATTCCTGCTGATAGGCTTTAATACCACCCGCTAAAATAATAATAGCATCCACTTTATTATTCTTTATTTGTGTTTGCGTTAATGCCGGGACATTTTCCAGTTGTTGAAAAAGAAAATGACTGGTGACGGGAAGTGTTAAACTATAAATGAATAAAACCTGCAGCAATAAAAGGCCTTTTAATAATTTCAGCTTGTTAATAAAAAGAATACTCATCAATAATAGTATGATGAAAATCCCGGGAGGTAAAAACAATAGTTCAAAAATGCGGGTTAAATAATGGCTCATCGTTTTGCTTCTGTTTTGCTTCTTTAGTTGTTTACAGACAAGTTTATCCGTTATTATAGACTTTTCCAACAAGCATTTATTACAACCCTTTTTTATAACATAGGTCTACCCCCTTTTGGCAGTCAATAACAACAAAGCATTTGAACTCTATCTCTGTGAAAAACCATCACAAGGACGTGATATTGCTAAAGCACTGGGAGTTAGTCAACGTAATGACGGTTATCTTCAAGGTAATGGTATCCTGGTCAGTTGGTGTATTGGTCATTTATTGGAGATGGTTCCTCCCGATGCTTATGACGACCGATATAAACGCTGGTCTTTGCAAGACTTACCCATTTTACCGCAACAATGGAAACTCACAGCAAAAAAATCAACACGTAAACAATTAACAGTAATAAAAAAGTTGTTACAGCAAGCACATAGTGTCGTGATTGCAACCGATGCGGATAGAGAGGGTGAAACCATTGCTCGTGAAGTATTGGATCATTTTAAATTTCGTGGTGCAACTCGCCGTCTGTGGTTATCCGCACTGGATCCAATCAGTATTCAACGCGCTCTTAATTCAATACGCAACTCTCAGGAAACTTTACCTCTATATCATTCTGGTCTTGCTCGCGGGCGAGCTGACTGGCTCATTGGTATGAATTTAACCCGTGCTTACACTATACTCGGCAATGATCGACAAGTACGCTCTGTCGGGCGAGTACAAACACCCACTTTGGCACTAATAGTTACTCGAGACCGTGAGATCAGTAATTTTAACGCTGTGCCTTATTATGAAATAGCGGCCTTTTTTAAGGTGGAAAGTCAAACAAAAAGTAAAACGGGAAGTCAAAGCAATCAGGAAAATCCCACTGGCAATACACCATTGCTGGAAACAAAGTGGCAATTTCCTGCAGCTAAAAAAAGTCAGAATGAAGCAGCAAAGCATTGCCTTGATAAACAACTTGCTCAAGCTGTTATTGATCGATGTCAAAATCAATATGGTATCGTCAGCACCGCCGGCACACAAAGAAAAAAACAGCCTCCTCCTCTGCTTTATAATCTATCAGCTCTACAGCAAGAAGCTTCACGACGCTGGGGTTATGGTGCTCAGGAAGTATTAAACATAGCACAGGCACTTTATGAAACGCATAAATTAACCACTTACCCAAGAAGTGATTGTGAATATTTGCCGCTCAGCCAGTTTAATGATGTCAGTCAGATTTTTCAGGCTTTGTGTAAAAATGATCCGGCAATTTGTCATTTACTGAGCCAGGCCAATCAACAGCAACGTTCCAGAGTATGGAATGATAAAAAAATCACCGCTCACCATGCAATTATTCCCACTCAGGCAGCCGCTTCGGGCGGCATTAATAAACTGAATAATAAAGAGCGCAATGTTTATGATCTCATACGGCGGCGTTATATTGCTCAGTTTTTTGCTGATTATGAATATGATCAAAGCATTATTTTAATTACCATTCAGTCTGACCAATTTAAGGCCAGCGGCCGAATCCCTCGTGTGCAGGGTTGGAAATGCGCTGTTGGGACAGGACTTTCCAGCAACAAGAAGTCAGCAGCTAAAGAAAATGAACAGGAATTGCCTGCCCTGGCAAAAGGTGAACAATTATTATGTGATCACCTTGAGCTTCAAGACAAGCTGAGCAAACCGCCTAAACATTTTACCGAAGGCACACTGATCAAAGCCATGGAAACCATCGGCTCTCAGGTCACCGATAAGGTCATGAAAAAAATATTAAGAGAGACTGCCGGACTTGGAACTCAGGCAACACGCGCTAATATTATTCAAACATTATTTCAACGCAAATTTATCATGAAAGATAAAAAGTTTATTAAGGCAAGCACTCTGGGTTTTGCATTATGTGATGCCGTCCCTGATACGATAAAAGATCCCTTATTAACCGCTCAGTGGGAACAACAACTTGATGATATTGCCAATAACAAAGGGCAGGATATTAGCGGTTTTCTGCAACAACAAATTAGTTTACTCAAAGCCATTATCAGCCAGATAAAACAACCCGCACTTAAAACCAGCAGGCAGCAAAAACTAACACAATACAAAGCCGGTGATTCCTGCCCTGATTGTGGACAGCCGCTGGAGATCCGTCAGGCTATACGGGGTACAAAAATTGGTCAAAACTATATTGGCTGTAGTCATTTCCCGCAATGCCGCTTTTATTCCTGGTCATAGTATAACCACTGTTCTGAACAGCCTGTATTAAGGAACTGTAATCACCCTCACCATATTGGTACCACCGGCTTCCTGCCCCGGGCCGGCAGTCACTACAACAATATCCTGTGATTTAAGAAAACCGCGCAGCTTACCTTCTTCTAAGGCATAGTCGAGTTTTTCAGCATTGGTAGCACCCTCTTTATAAAGAAGAGAGTAAACGCCCCAGTTCATTGATGAACGTAATACCACAGACTCGGTACCCGTAATGGCTAGAATTAACGACTCCGGACGGTATTTTGAAATCTGTCTTGAGGTAAAACCTGATTCTGTTAAACTAATGATTGCTGATGCTTTTAAATGATTAGCCATGGTAATGGCAGCCTGACTCACGGCTTCTGTGACAATATTACTGCTATGCGGCTTAATTTTTTGTAAGTAGCCAAATTCTTTTAACGAAGCTTCTGCACGCAGTGCCAGAGAAGCCATCATTTTAACTGATTCTACCGGGTATTTACCCATGGCTGTTTCACCAGAAAGCATAATGGCAGAACTGCCGTCTAATATGGCATTAACGACATCACTGGCCTCAGCACGGGTTGGTTTGGGATTGGACTCCATAGACGCCAGCATTTCGGTCGCAGTAATAACGGGTTTGCCGCTGGTTACAGTGGCTTGAATAATACGCTTTTGCATTCCAGGCACATCAGCCAGAGGTAATTCAACCCCCAGATCACCTCGTGCCACCATTGTGCCATCGGCAACAGCAACAATAGCCGTTAGATTTTCAATACCCGCTCTGTTTTCAATTTTAGCAATAATAGGGATCTCAACACCCTTATCCGCTAAAATTGCCCGCATTTTAATCACATCTTCAGCATTCTGAACGAAAGAGGCGGCAATATATTCCACATTATTTTCTGCCGCAAAACTGAGTTCATGATAAATTTCTTCCTGATTTTCCGGGCTGACTGCACTCATTTCTAATTGAGTATCCGGTAAGTTGACGCTTTTATTTTCTCTGAGTAAACCACCATGAATTACCCTGCAATGCACTTCGCCGCCATGCTTTTGCACAATATCTTCAACTTCTAATTCTATGGCGCCATCATTGAGCATAATTGATATACCTTTGTTTACCTCATTATGTAAATTACCATAATTTACTGAGACACCTTGATGATCACCTTCTCTGGCATAGGAATAAAGAATAAATTCATCACCTGCATTTAATTCGGCCTTATTATTGACTAATTTACCTGTGCGGATTTCTATTCCCTTGGTATCAGCCATAATCGCAATTGAACAGCCCATCTCTCTTGCCACCTGACGGATACGATCCAGACGCTGCTGTTGTATCTCATCTACGCCAAATGACATATTCAGGCGCGCAACATTCATTCCGGCTTCAATCATTTGTCTTAAAATTTCAGGAGAATCACTTGCAGGACCGATGGTGGCAACAATTTTAGTTTTACGTTGCAGGACTTTATTACTCATATTTTTTACTTTTTATATTGGGTTGAGTCGGCATTCTATATGATTACTCATTTTTTTTCATCTTGATCAGAGTAATCTTGTTTTCTTTTTTCCAGAAGTTTGCTGATTTGTTCTGCACTGGCAGGTCTGTGAAAAAGATAACCCTGCAGATTTTCACAGTGCTCAGCCAGTAAAAAATTCTGCTGCTCTTTAGTTTCTACGCCCTCAGCAATAACCTGTAAGTTTAAACTTTTTGCTAAAGAAATAACCGAACGAACGATGGCTTCATCTTCTTCATCACCCGGTACATCACGCACAAAGGACTGATCGATTTTCAATTCATCGACAGGAAGACGCTTTAAATAAGATAGTGATGAATAACCCGTACCAAAATCATCAATCGAAATAGTGAAGTTTAGATCTTTGAGTTGCTGCAGGGTGCTGATCGCCCGCTCCGGATCGGTCATAATATAACTTTCAGTCACTTCAAACTGAATATGCTGCGGGTTGTATTGATACTCTTTTAAACTAGCCAGTATTTTATCTATAAAATCAGCCTGTTGAATTTGTTTGACTGACAGGTTAATGGATAAACGTCCCTGACAATAGTCTTTAGCCGTCCATTCATTAAGTTGTTTAATGACTTTAATAATCACTTGCCAGCCAATAGCCGCAATCATTCCCGATTCTTCTGCAATGGGTACAAACTTGGCAGGAGATACCAGACCCATTTCAGGATGCTGCCATCTTAACAGGGCTTCCATACCAATAATTTCATTATTGCGGCCATTATACTGAGGTTGATAAAAGAGGGTAAACTCATCTTTTTCTATGGCCCGACGTAGATTTTTTTCTAGTAATGCACGTTCAAAAGCCTGCTCAGTCATTTCCTGAGTATAAAACTGATAATTATTGCGCCCTTCATTTTTGGCCTGGTACATAGCTGAATCAGCATTTCTTAACAGCAGCTCGGTATTATCGCCATCATCGGGATATAAACTAATACCAATACTGGCTGTCACATAAAGTTCATTTTCACCTGAAATGATTTTATCAGCTAATGTCTCAACTAATTTTTGTGCAATTTTCATTACACTTGACGCATGCTTAATATTAGATAAAATTATGGTAAATTCATCACCGCCAAGACGGGCAACTGTATCAGCTTGACGAATATTATTTTCTAAACGTTCCGCTATTTCAATTAAAACCTTGTCCCCGACACTATGCCCTAAAGTATCATTAATTTCTTTAAAACGATCCAGATCGATAAATAATACGGCAATTTTACTCTTATCTCTTTTGGCTAATTTAATGGCCTGAGAGACACGGTCAATAAATAAAACACGATTGGGTAATCCCGTTAGTGCATCATGGTGTGCCTGATGATCAAGTCGATTTTTTTGCTGCTCCAGTTGTTCATGAATTAATAAATGGTCAGTAATGTCATGGCCTAATTCAACAATTGCCTCAACTTCACCGTTTTCATTATGTAAGGGAGTGGCTGTTATTTCAATAAATTGAGTTTGGCCGTTCTTTGTATAATGCTCATGAATCACCTTATTTATTTTACCAGTGGTAAAGACCTCACTATGTGGGCAGGTATGATGCTTAGAGCTGCAAGGTGCCTCAAGATGATGAGAAATTTTATAACATTTATTGGGCCCTTTTGAAGACAAACTATAGTCTGTCATTTTTTGTGCCATTTTATTCATCATCTTCACATTGTAGTCTTTATCAATCACCACCACTGAATTTGATACGCCATCCATCACACTTTGTAAAAAAAGACCTTGTTTTATAAGCTCGCTATTTTTAGTCGATACTTTTTCTTCTAATTGAGTATTTATTTGTTTTATTTTTTGAGTTAAATGAATACTGGCTATATAGCGGATGATCACTAAGAGTAAAATAGATAGAAAAGTCACATAAATAAAAAATTCATTTCGAGATTCGTAAATATCTATAACACTGATATCTTGCAGCGGTTTAAATAAAAAAAAGTGCCCCATTGGCTTATTTTTTATATCCGGCAGTGGAAAATAAGTGATTAAAAAATACTTATCATGATCAATAAAAAATTCATTTTTCATTTGAGTTTGTTTTTCTATGGCGTTATTTTCTAATATTTTTAAGTGTTTTTCCTTTACATTAAGGTTAGCAACGTAATAATTCTGGATAAATCGTTGTGTAAATGCTTTTGTTAGTTGTTTTTTGTATGACTGATCAACCAGAAAAACAGAACTGATCCCTTTATTCTCAAGCTTTGTTGCAATCGAATTAAATTTTGCAATCACTTCAAAAATACCAAGAAATTCTTCACCATCATAAATTGGTACCATTGCCTTAAATGTGATATCAAATTTTCCGGTACTAATAGCACTTTTAATCTCAGGTTTTTTTAACATGGATGCAATATCAAGGCGGGCAAGAGATATTTTATCACCTCTTTTTTTTGTCCAGCTGCGATAAAAACTATCACCATTTTTGTTAATAATCTGAAACCAGATATTTTTTAAAAATGTGTTTTTTTCTAATATTGTTGTAAATTGATCTAATTGTAGATAAGAACTATCGTTGACTTTAAGTCCCTGTTTAATGTCGGGGTTATTACTGACCGATAAGGCAAGTAAAAGAATGGCTTCTTTTTTTTCATCAATCAGTGTCTGAATTTGCTCGTTCATCTCATTTGCAACGCTGGCATAACGTTCCTGGAGCTGTTCATCAACCCGACTATAATAAATCGCAGCGACAATAATGCCTATGCTAAGCACAATAAAAAATGATAATTGTAATGAACCTTGTGCAAACTTATATTTCATTTTTAGTTATTATTTATAAGGGGATTACTAACTATAATCTATTTTAATCCCAGAGCAAATATTTGCCTGGTAAAATCGACTCGCACGCCCGACTGTTCGCTAAACATCTTTTTTATTGAGATACATCCTGAATATTATCAATGGTATTTTATATCTCTGACAATTATCATATAAGCATTTGATTATAGTGAATTAATTCTACAAATGTAATGAAGGCCAGGTGCTATGATTTATTTAGACTTAGACATTTATAATGTTATATTTATTCAGCATTAGTCAGACCATAAGCCTTACAGGCCCGTGTTCACTTGTTTTTATCACTTTGTTTTTCTGTTATGATGAGCCAATGCTATATAGGTATCGACTATTAAAAATAGTCTCTCTTTTAATCAGTAACGTGGGAATACAGGTGCAAATCCTTTTTCAGTACGACTTTACTTTTCATAGACCCCGCTACAGGTGATTTTTTCGCGTCTATTTATTATTTCCCTGCTGTTCATCACCATAATGGTGAGCCCGTCAGCACCCTATGCTGATATTATTCGAGCTAAAGAATATTACGTAAAAGCCGCTTTTTTATATAACTTTGCACGCTTAACCGAATGGCCGGAAAAAATATTTTCAAGCACTAATGAACCTATCCGAATTTGCCTGATGGGTAATGACTTGTTTGGCGATGCATTACGCACCTTACGCAATAAAAAAGTTAACAATCAACCCATAGTCATTCAACGCAATGTAAACGAAAATAACCTGTCACACTGCCATATTTTATTTATAAGTCAGTCTGAAAAAAATAATATCCATAAGATAATCAATAAGCTCAAACATCTTTCCATTTTAACCGTGAGCGAATTACCTGGTTTTGCTCAGCAAAATGGCCATATTCGTTTATTCCTGAACAACGATAAAACTCTCAGCCTGGAAGTCAATCTAAACGCTATTAATCAAGCCGATTTAAAAATAAGTTCCCGAATACTGACATTGGCGAAAATTGTGTCCTCTGATGAGGCGCTGAAGCCATGATAAATTTCTCATTTAAAAAACTATCGATAAAAAGCAAGCTGATTGTTACCATCATGGGTATTAGTACCTTAATGCTATTGTCCAGTTTAAGCATTTTTATGAGCAGTGAATTAATTAGCTTGAAAAAAACGATGTTAGAAGATTTATCCACTTTAGCTGATCTCGTAGGTAAAAACAGCGAAGGTGCCATCATGTTCCTTGATAACAAGGTTGCCGGCGAAAATTTACTGGCATTGAAAGCAAAGCCCCATATCATCAGCACTTATTTATTTAATAATGCTGGTCAGTTATTTGCCCACTATAATCGTGATGCAAATACACTATCATTAACAAAGCTGCCCCATAACACTAAACTGTTGACTGATAGCCAGACAGAAGTTCAATTCTATCTCAATGATCAGATACACCTCATCAAACGTATTATTTTTGAACAAGATAAAACACTTTTGGGTTTTATCTATATTCAGTCTGATAGAGATATCTACTGGCAACGAGTTTCAGAATACATTTATACGATTATCATCATGTTGAGTTTTGCTCTACTATTAACTTTAGCTCTGGCTTATCGAGCACAAAAAATATTTACAGCGCCCATTTTAAAATTATTAACATCCATGCAGTTTGTTTCCTCAAGCCAGAATTATTCAGTAACACTTAAAACTGATCACAATGATGAATTTGGTGAATTAATCAATGGTTATAATGATATGTTGAGGCAATTAGATGAACAGCATCAACTCACTAAAAATTACCAGCAGGATCTGGAAAAACGAGTAGCAGAGCGAACTGTACAATTAAAAACAGCACGTGACGAGGCATTATCTGCCAGCCGTACAAAAAGTATTTTTCTGGCAAATATGTCACATGAAATCAGAACACCGATGAATGCTATCCTGGGTTATGCTCAGCTATTACAACAAAGTGATCTTGATAAAGAACAGCGGCGAAAATTATCAATTATTGATAATAGCGGTAGTCATTTATTATCTCTAATCAATGATATTCTTGAGCTATCAAAAATCGAAGCCGGTTCGCTTGAGTTATCTACCAGTGATTTTGATTTAGTTGAGCTGGTTCAGAGCATAGAAAATATGTTCAAAATACGCTGCGATCAAAAGAAAATCCATTGGGAAGTGTTCTGTTTTAGTAACCATCCCATTTTGGTAAAAGGTGATCAGGGCAAACTTCGTCAGATTTTAATTAACCTTATTGGTAATGCCTGTAAGTTTACCGATCAAGGTGAGGTACTCTTCAAAATTGAGCAAATTGATGATAATCAATATAAATTTACTGTTAAAGATACGGGTAGTGGTATTGAAGAGGAAGCATTATCACGTATTTTTGATGCTTTTCATCAGGGAAGACAGGGAGAACTTAAAGGCGGCACCGGCTTAGGTCTCAATATTACCCAACGACATATCCAGCTGTTATCCGGTGAATTACAGGTTAAGTCAACAATCAATCAGGGCTCTGAATTCTTTTTTTCTATTGAGCTGTTACCTGCCAGCAAGTCATTTATCTTTAGTCAGGCAACATCCAGCTCCATGTATACTCTCAAAGCAGGCACACAGTTATCAGCCCTTGTTGTTGACGATGTCAAAGATAATACCGATCTATTAAGCAGTATTTTGACCCGGATTGGTTTTAATGTATCCACCGCTGAAAATGGTCAGGTGGCTTTAGATAAAATTGCAGAAAAATGCCCTGATATTGTTTTTATGGATATCAGGATGCCTGTTATGAACGGAATTGAGGCCATTGGGCATATCCGACAAAAATATTCTTCACAGCAGCTTAAATGTATTGCTGTTTCTGCATCAGGCTTAAAGCATAATGTGCAATATTTTATAGACGAAGGCTATGATTTATTTATATCAAAACCATTTCGCTTTGATGCGATTTTTAATGCCATTACAGAAACGCTTAATGTTGAATTACAGGCACTTGAAGATAACAAGAGCCCTATCGAAGAGGCTAAATTAAGTATCACTAAGCAAACACCTCTTAAGCTTGATAAACAATTTATTCAAGAGTTGCGCCAGGCAGCTGAGTATGGGCAGTTGACTGAACTGAGCAAACTATTAACAGGCTTAAGCACATACGGTGAAGCCGGGCAAATCATTGCCAGTCATCTTGAGCTTTTAATCAGCAGCGCTGATTTAGATGGTATTTTAGATTATGTGGAGAATATGATTAATGAATAAATCATCTCCTGCTAAAATTTTAATTGTTGATGATACTGCAGCTAATATTGCACTATTAACTGAAATGCTTGAAAACAAGGGCTATCAGATCTCTGCTGCCGGAGATGGTGAAAAAGCCATTAAAATTGCTCAGCATATTACTCCTGATTTAATATTACTGGACATCATGATGCCCGGGATGGATGGCTTTGAAACCTGCCGGCATCTAAAAAAACAGGAAACCACAAAAGGCATCCCTGTTATTTTTATTTCTGCAAAAACAGAAGTAGACGATCTAGTAACGGGTTTTTCTGTGGGTGGTGTAGATTATATTAACAAACCATTTCATGAAGATGAAGTTAACGCAAGAATCACCAATCAGCTGCAGATACAACAGCTCAATCAGCAGCTTGCTACATCTGAACTGCATATGCGTCAATTACTCATCAACTATCAATATCAGTCAGAGCGCTTACAACAAATCGTTGACCATGTTGTTGATGGTATTATTGAAATTACTACACTGGGTAACATTCAGTTTGCTAACCCTGCGGTAGAAAAGCTGTTCGGCTATACCACTAAAGAATTAGAAAACATTAATTTCAGTGAATTATTAGCAGAACCCTTTGCCAGTTTGTATGGTAAGTTTTTTGAAACAAGTCTACTCGAAGGTGAACAGGGTTATTTTTCAGGTAACAAAATATTTGAGATTACTGCCAAACGAAAAAATGGCAGTGAATTTCCCATTGATTTTTCTTTTATGAAAATTTCGGTAGGCAAAGAAATGTACCTTGCCGTTATTCACGATATTACTACACATAAGGATAAAGAAGAAAAATTCCGTTCTTTATCAAATATTGATCCGCTAACCAATCTTGCCAACCGAAGATATTTTGAAGAAGTATTCGCCAAAGAATGGTTATCCAGTCGTCGAAATAATAAGCCAATTGCCTTTATTATGATTGATATCGATTGTTTTAAACAATTTAATGATACCTACGGACATCAGGCAGGAGATGACTGTTTAACACAGGTTTCCGCTGCACTAAAAAACAATATAAAACGTCCTAGTGATATTGTCGCACGAATCGGCGGTGAAGAATTTGCCATTCTTTTACCCGATACTTCAGAAGAGGGTGTTTTCAAAATTGCCGAACAACTCAGGACCGATATTCAAGCCTTACAAATACCCCATAGCGGTTCAGAGCATCAAGTCGTAACAATTAGTCTTGGAATTGCTATTACGAAGGTTGGTGAGCAATACAGTTCTTCCGATATGCTTTATCAAATGGCGGATGAAGCATTATATGAAGCCAAGCATTCGGGCAGAAACTGCTACACCATTGCTGCTGATACCACAAACTCAAATCCGCAGTCAGAAAAATAATACCTGCCAGAGTGGGCAGATTAATCTGTATGAAAACAGTTAAAATTTATAACGCAGTTCCGCATAAAAATTACGCTCCGGCAATGGCAGATCATCCGCAATAGAAGCACCCGTATGTTCCCGAGCATCTTCATCAAAGAGATTACGTACAGAAGCGGCCAGCTCCCATTGCTTAAAACCGGTATAGCGAAGCGTCGTATCGGTTATTATATAATCATCCACATCTGAGCGCGTATCATCATCAGCCCGATTGCGCTCAGCAATCCAGCTTGCCTGTACATTCCAGTTCCAGCCCGGTTGAAATTTCCAGTCCGAACGAAAATAAGCTTCCTGCTCTGCTTCTGTCACTTGTCGAAAATCATTATTATCCGGATCGCGATAAGTGTAGTTGCCGGACAAGCTCAGGTTTTTTGTTGCCTGCCAGCGAGCTTCCATTTCCACACCATGTGTTTTGTGTTTACCTGTATTGTGGTACTGATCATTCACATCTTTGCTAATAAAATCAGTGATTTCAAAATCAAATAAATTCACACCTAAGTGAATATCTTTTGTAGCCGCATAAGAAAATGCTAATTCTATGGTTTCAGATTCTTCGGGATCCAGATTTGAGTTGGGTTTTGATCTTGATGTAATAGCATAAAGTTCCTGAAAAGAAGGCGCTCTAAAGCCCTGGCCATACATCAGCTTAGTCGTCAGTTTTTTGCTGGTTTTCCAGGTTAGTGCGACACGAGGATTGAGTGTATTGCCAAAATCAGAGTAATGGTCATAACGAGCACC
>WTAX01000205.1 GCA_013139395.1 Gammaproteobacteria bacterium
AGTGCAGATAGCGCTCCAGTGTTTCTGCCGCAATAAGCTTTTTCAGGATCTCCTTACGTTTCTGCTGCGTGTAGCTGATGCCATTATGGTGTTCTTCCAGACGTTGCTGCAACCATCGTTTCTCATCAGTACCCGAGATAAACATATATTGTGTACCAACCGCATCACAATAGGATTTTTCAAGTTGGGTAATTATTTCTCTCAGGGTCATGTTACTTTTGGCAACAAGAGAACCGGTGTTAAATATTTTTGACAAATCTGTTTCATCAAGACCATGAAATTTTAATGTTAATTCTGGTATGTCTACTGGAGCGGTCATACATCTGATGCATACTTCATCCAGAGGATTGGTTTTTGCTCGCAGATGTCCCAGAAAACGATAGGCATTAATGAGCTGTAATACTTTGACCTGTTTTGTACTTCCGACTTCAGAAGTTGTCTTTTTTAACAGCCCCTGATTTTTTTTTTGCAAGGCAATATTTCTAAAGCGGGTTCTTACATCAGAGTGAATCACCTCAGATTGTACGTCTTTTGTTTGATCCAATTTTGAAAAATAAGTACGCCAGTCTGAGGATACATTCTTTGGATTGTGCAAATAGGCTTCATAAAGTGATTCCAGATACATGGCATTATTGCCATCAAGCAAAGAATCCATATCAACTTTACCTTTGGTGACAGCTTTTGTTTTCATAAAAACTCCCGTTAAAACACAGAATAATATAGTGATATCTTTTACCCTGAATAAATCACTTGAACCTGAATATGCCCTGTGCCGCTCACTTACGGCGACGATTTACTGCATGAATTGCTCGTTTATCCACCGCTAATGCCGCTTCATGGATAGTTTCAGATAGTGAGGGATGAGCAAAAATCATTCGTGACAAATCTTCTGAGGTGTTTTCATTTTCCATGGCAATTACCGCTTGAGCAATTAATTCTGAAGCCATTGGCCCGACGATATGCACACCTAACAATCGATCCGTTACACTGTCTGCAATAATTTTTACCAGACCAGCAGCCTGATTCATGGCTTTTGCCCGACCATTAGCAGCAAAGGAGAAACTACCGCAACGATAACTAACACCCGCTTCCTTTAATTGTTCTTCTGTTTTACCAACCCAGGCAATTTCGGGTTGTGTATAGATAACCCAGGGACAATTATTATAATCTATATGAGGTTTTTGCCCTGCAATACGTTCAGCAACAGCAATACCTTCTTCCGAAGCTTTGTGCGCCAGCATCGGACCTCGCACCACATCACCTACGGCATAAACGCCCGGAATATTGGTTTCACACTCATCGTCAACATCAATACGACCACTTTCATCAAGCTTCAAAGCTGCTTCATCAACGGCAATCCCCGTCACATTAGGGCGCCTGCCAACCGCGACAATGATGCGATCTACAGCTAATTGTTGTTTACCATCCTTGCCTGTGTATTCCATAATCAATTCATTATCATTGATCTGTGTATGAGTAATGCGTGAACCCAGACGAATATCCAAACCTTGTTTTTTCAATTCTCGTCTGGCAGTTTTTGCAATTTGCTTATCTGCCGCAGCAAGAAAATCATTCATCGCTCCAAGAATAACGACTTCAGCACCTAAGCGCCTCCAGACACTGCCTAACTCAAGACCAATAACACCAGCACCAATAATGCCTAATCGTTCAGGAACGCTGTGCCAATTCAAAGCACCCTCGTTATCAACGATGCGGTCATCGGTTAACGGCGCACAGGAAAGTTCAACGGGAGAGGAACCGGTTGCCAGAATAATATTTTCAACTTGATAAATTTTACTATCGGCCTCTGACAAAGGTTCAAATCTCACCTCCTTATTGGCCAGTAAAGTCCCCCTGCCTTGCAGCCAGTCAATGTTATTTGCCTGAAATAACTGAGCAATACCAGCTGTTAAGTCACTAACAATCTTGTCTTTACGGGCAATCATTAGTGAAGTATCCATTTGCACATCAGCAACTGAAATACCATGCTCTCTGCTATGTTTACTGATGGCTTCAAACTGCTCTGAGATTTCTAATAACGCTTTAGAGGGAATGCAGCCAACATTCAGGCAAGTCCCGCCTAAAGCAGGTTTGCCCGCTTTATTAAGCCATTGATCAATACACGCTGTCTTCATGCCCAATTGCGCACAGCGGATAGCCGCCACATAACCTGCCGGGCCGCCGCCAATAACAATGACATCATATTTATCTGACATCTCTCTCTAAACCTCTAATAAAATACGTTGAGGTTTTTCAACCAGTTCTTTGATCATGCGCAGGAACAACACAGCACTTTGCCCGTCAATGATCTGATGATCATAAGAAAGCGCTACATACATCATTGGACGAATGACCATTTCATCATTTTCAACCACGACACGTTTATTAATACCATGCATACCTAAAATAGCACTTTGAGGAGGGTTTAAAATGGGTGTGGAAAAAAGTGAACCAAAGACACCGCCATTGGTGATAGTAAAGGTTCCACCCGCCAGATCTTCCATATTCAATTTGCCTTCTTTTGCTATTGCTGCATATCCTGCAATAGCGGATTCAATATCCGCCATGCTCATTTGTTCAGCATTGCGCAAAATGGGGACGACCAGTCCTCGGGGTGAGGCAACAGCGATGCCGATATCACAATAGCCGTGGTAAATAACATCATCACCATCAAGGGATGCGTTGACTTCCGGGAATTGTTGTAAAGCAATAGCGGAGGCTTTTACAAATAAGGACATAAAACCTAAACGGGTATTGTGAGTTTTTTCAAAAAGCTCTTTAAATTCATTGCGCATATCAATCAAAGGCTGCATATTAACTTCATTGAAAGTGGTCAACATAGCCGTTGATTGAGTTGCTTCATGTAAACGCTCAGCAATACGTTTTCGTAAACGTGTCATGGGCACACGTTCTTCAACTCGCCCCTGGGCATTGACTGTTAGGGGTTCTGTTGTTCCAAGAGTTGTTTCAGTGGATGTTGATGCCTGTTTTTTCCGGACAGTATCAGTCACATCTTGTTTCAGAATACGACCTTTTTTTCCACTTCCTGAAACTTCATCGGCCTCAAGTTCATTCTCACGTAAGGCTTTTCGAACAGCGGGGCTGGTTTGTACTTTATCCGCTGTGCCCGGTGCTTCTATGGTGTTCAGATTATCATCAGCAGAATCGCTTTTTCCCTGTGCTTCAGCAACAGCACCTTCTTTTATATAACCCAGCAATTGATTACTAACGACGGTTGCTCCCTCTTCTTCAATAATAGCTTCCAAAACGCCAATTACAGTAGAAGGTATTTCAAGCACAACCTTATCAGTTTCAATCTCAACAAGGGGTTCATCAATGACAACACTCTCCCCGGGTTTCTTTAACCAGCCAACGACAAGTGCATCAGCTACTGATTCTGGTAAAACTGGAGTATTAATTTCAACAGCCATACTCTCCCCCTGATATATCTTTTTTTTTTGGAATTGAATTGATAACGAGTAAGGTTTTTTAATAAGTATAGATATAAATATCAGATACACCACCTGCTTTACACAATAATTAGTATTTGTATTGACTGCAGGATAAAAATTTAATACTGATAAGCTGCTATTTTGGTTTGTAA
>WTAX01000061.1 GCA_013139395.1 Gammaproteobacteria bacterium
TGTCCGAGAATAGAAGTCGTAGCGAGGGAAAGCTGTTTTGAGTCAGATTTTTCTATCATTTGAAGCCAATAGTTGTTCTATTAAATGAAAATGATAGGAAAATATGGCCAAAATCAGCTTTTCCGCAGTAGGCTTTCTATTCTTGGACAGGCTCCTAGCCAAGTCATAGCAAAGGGTGTTTAATAAGTTGTGAAATTAAAATCATATATTTTTCGCTGGGTTACTCTGGTCACTTTATTACCGGCAACTACTTTAGGCTTGTTTTCAACCTATTATGTGCAAAACATTTATCATCAAGATGCGATAGAAGATATTCAAAATAGCCTGGAAAGTATTTCTACTGCAATCACTCGCAGCCTGCAAGCCGATCAAAGCTTGATCCTCAAATTACCTGAATCCCAGGCAATGCAGCAGTTTTTACCGGTTCTCGAAGAAGCACGGCTCAATGAACAACATATTGATTATGATTCAAAACTTTATATTTTAAGTGCTTTTTTACGCCAATATCAGTCAGTGATCACTTTATTTGATACCTTTAGAATATTAGATATTCGTGGTAATACCCTGCTTAAAATACGTAGTGGTCGGGAAAGTATCACTCGCTATGAAGGCTTTGAGCCCTATGCAATTATGGACAAAGAGATTGTTCAATCTGAACAGCTTAAACTATTGACTGAATTACCAGATAATAATGTCAGCTTTATTGAGTTGCCCCAGACCCGTGATGAAATGGGACAGGAAAATAATATTGTCATACCCGATGGTGTCGTCCCTTTAAATTACAATGGTCAAAGAGTGGGTTATTTAACTGTTACGATTCAGGGAGCCAATATTGACCAGGTACTGAAGCTGGCCACACGTCTTTATGATGGACAATTATTGATAGCAGAAGTTGATGAAGAAAACACCATGCGCAATGGCCAGATTCTTTATAATGATAATACCTTATTACGCTTTGCCGATCTCAAATCAACAGTAGAAAAGCTACAGGATTTTGCACACGGTGTCATTTGGGATGCTTATCAGGAAGCACCCTATGGCTCAATAGCCAATAAAGCAGGTAATAAACATTTTTATTACATTGAATATTTTCCTTATCCCGCTTCATTAACCTCATGGATTATTATTAATGAAGTGCAGGACACTGCTTTTACCGCTCCTTTTGAGCGGATCCGCACCGGCATCTGGATATTAGCCTGTATTGCGGCCCTGGGCAGTTTATTTTTAGCACATTTTGCTTCAAGAGCCATTTCAACTCCCATTTTACATCTGGCAGATAATTTAAAAACGTTTGCTGATGGTAAGCAGGCTATGGCAATAAAAAGTAATATTACTGAAATTCAGGAATCTTCCGAATCCTTTAACTATATGGCAAAAAAACTGGATGAAGCGCGTCAGAAGAGGATCAAAGCTGAAAACATGATGATACAAAACGCCAAACTCGCCAGTCTTGGACAGATGGCTGCAGGTATTGGTCATGAAATTAATAACCCACTCAACAATATTCGCTCTTTATCCCGCTTAATTCGCCGCGACTTAGAAAAAAATCCAGATAAAATACAAAAGACTATGCTTGAAGATATTCACTCTCTGGATGAAGAAGTACTCAGAGCCTCAGAAATTGTGCAGGGCGTGTTAAGTTTTTCACGACAAATACCTGATAAAACCTTTTCTCCAATTCATCTTGCTGACTTATTAAAAAACTTAGAAGGACTGGTTAAACAAGAAGCAAAACGAGCGCAGGTAAAAATTATCGGCATTGATGCTATTGTTGCGCAAGATAGTGTTATGATCCTTGGCGATCAAGGTAAATTACAACAAGCACTGGTTAATATTCTGCTCAATGCGATACAGGCAAGTTCACTCACTTCACCTCGTTCACAAGAAAAGCAAATTGATGTCTCTCTACGCTTTATGACACAACAGAATGACACACAAAATATATTATTAACTATTCGGGATTATGGCTGTGGTATTGATGAAGCAATAAAAGATCAAATTTTTGATCCTTTCTTTACCACCAAAGAAGTTGGTCAGGGCACCGGGCTGGGTCTGTCTATCTCTCTGGGAATTATCCAAAATCATAAGGGCCAATTAAGCATTGAAAATGCTCCAGGGGGCGGTGCTATTGTTAACATAGTATTGCCCATATTTGCTAGTAAAAGCGCTATCAAAACTAAAAACGAAAGCGAAATAAGCAACGCCCAAAATACCGACAAAACAATACGATGAAACAAAAACTAATTATTATTGATGATGAGCCCAAAGCAGGTCAATTAATGGCTCGCTATCTCGATGACAGCTATGACTGCCAGATATTTGTTGATCCTGTTGAAGCAATGGATTATTTCTCCAGAGAAAGCGCCGATCTCGTTATCACTGATATGCAGATGCCCAAACTGAGCGGCGCTGAAGTGCTGGCACAAATACGAGAGATCAATCAACAAATCCCAGTCATTGTGATCACCGCCTATTCAAATGTAGATAATGCCATCGAAGCCTTACGTCTTGGTGCCACAGACTTTGTCAAAAAACCCTTTGATATTGAAGAATTAAAAATCATCATTGATAAAGCACTGAACATTTCTTCCCTTAAAGCAGAAAATTCACGCTTAAAAAAACGCATCAAAGCGCAACAGGCTCAGGATGATCGCTATCGTCTGATTGGCACCGGCGGTAATATGCAGAAAGTCTATGACATCATCAACAAAATTGCCGATATTCGCTGTAATGTCATTATTGAGGGTGAATCAGGTACCGGAAAAGAACTGGTCGCCAGAGCCATTCACTTTCAAAGTCAATCAGCAGACAAGCCTTTTATTGTTATTGATTGTGGCGCCTTAACCGACAGCTTGTTACAAAGTGAATTATTTGGTTATGAAAAAGGCGCTTTTACTGGTGCCAATAAACAAAAAAAAGGACTATTAGAAACAGCTTCAGGCGGCACCCTGTTTCTCGATGAAATTTGTAATATCTCTGATAACATGCAGACCAAATTATTACGTGTTGTACAGGAGCAGCAGATCACCCGTGTTGGAGGGCTTGAAACCATTGATATCGATGTGCGCTTTGTGGTCGCCACCAATCAACCTATGGATAAAATGGTACATGAAGGTAAATTCAGACACGATTTATATCACCGTTTAAATGTGATCAATATTCAAGTACCTCCCTTACGCACTCGCCTGGAAGATATTCCGCTGCTCACAGAAGTGATGATAAAACGCTTTGCCGAAAAATATAAGCGCACTATTGAAGGCTTTGACAAATCCTCTGCGCAATTATTAACAACCTATCACTGGCCGGGCAATGTACGAGAGTTAAGCAATATTATTGAACGAGCCGTTGCCTTATCTGATAATGAAACCTTACATTTAGACGACATTCCAATTTCAGTCCAGGCTCCGGGCCAAAATGATGCGAATACCATCGACAACGATCAACCCACCCTTGCAGAGTTGGAAAAACGTTATATATTTAAGCTCTTAAAGGCCAATAATGATAACCGTGAAAAAACGGCTTCAATTTTAGGTGTTAATAAATCAACACTATGGAGAAAATTGAAGGAATATAATGTCTGAAAAACATATAAAAAAATTTATGAAATTATATCCCTTTTATATCAATACAAACCATGTTGAAAGCTTAACAACAGAACAAATGAGTGAAGCCAGTTATCGCTGTGCCCGTGATTTTGGTACGCGTGTTGGACTTTCATCTTTTGTTTATATCCTGATACTGGGCAGTATCACCCTGTTCACTGACAGCGGCTGGTCTTATTTTAAAGAGTATTGGTTGTTAGTAATAATGGTGTATGCATTCAACATCGGGCGTATGTTTCTCGCCAGAAAGCTGTCTCGAGCTGAAAAAAATCATTACCGTTCATACCTGAATAGTTACTATGCGCTGACTTTAGCAGTGGCATTGCTCTGGGGCATTATTATGTCCATGATGTTTTGGACAGACCAATTACAAAATTTTAGTTATTTATTGTTATCAATAACTATTGCTTTGATGGGAGGAGCAAATGGCACGCTGACTTCATACGTAAGAACCAATATGCAGTATAACTTCTTAATCTGGCTGCCTATTGTCAGTGTATTAGTGTTAATGAGCTACAATAATGTTCCCAATGCAGCTCTTATCTTATATTTGATTATCATCATGCTTTTTTTTGTTATTAACCAGGCGAGACGTATTGCTCTTGATAATCAAAACGGAACGTTGCGTCAAATCCTGTTGGAAACTCAGAGTAATGAACTGATGCTTGCTTTAAGAACGATAAAACAACAACAAAAAGAAGTGAAAAAACACCGTGATCACTTACAGGATTTAGTGAATGAAAAAACCATTGACTTAATAAAGGCTAAAGAAAAGGCAGAACAGGCAGATAAAGCTAAAAGTGAATTTTTAGCTAATATGTCCCATGAGTTAAGAACACCATTACACTCAATATTAAGTTTTAGTCATTTTGGTTTAACTCGATTGGATCAGGTTGATAATGAAAAAATTCGCAGCTATTTTGAAAAAATTAACTATTCTGGTGAAGTTCAATTAAATCTGGTCAATGACTTACTGGATCTCTCACGGCTGGAATCAAACAAAGCAGCTCTTTTTTTTAGTCGACACAATTTAATCGCTATCACAAAAAATATTATTGATGAATTAAGCAGTCTTTATGAAGAAAAAGGCATCAAAATATCATTAAATGATCCTCAGATGATTATCCCTATTAACTGTGATAAAAATAAAATTGAACAATTACTAAGAAACTTAGTAGGTAATGCCATAAAATTTTCTCCTGAGAAATCTCAAATTTTGATTAAAGTGTATAAAAATACCTCAGCAATCAGGCTCGAAATTGAAGATCAGGGACCTGGAATTCCTGATGAGGATAAAAACTCCATTTTTGATAAATTCAACCAATCAAGTCGAACACGTACCGGTGCTGGTGGAACGGGTCTGGGTTTAGCTATCTGTGCACAAATTATACAACATCATAATGGCGACATTTGGGTTGAAGATACCATTGAGGCTAATGACCATTCTGGCGCACGTTTTGTTGTTGTTTTCCCTCCGGCTAAGCAGCAGACTAAAGCAATTAATCAATATTCCTTTGCAAAGTGAAAATGCAAATTGCAATTTGCACTCTCACTTTGCAAACTGCTTTTAATCCACAGTGATTATTATCTACATTTAAACCTATCTTATTGAAAACAAAAGATAAAATGTTTTGGCATGATAAATGCTTTCTCAAGTAGAGTAAGTAAAGTTTTAAAAAAAATATCATTAATAAACAAAACTAAGGAAGATATGATGCAACGTAGACATTTCCTGAAAAACACAATGGCAACTGGTGCAGTTGCTTTGGCCGCAACTAGCGGTTTGTTAGTTCCTCTTAAGGTTCTAGCCTGGAACAAAGAAGCTTTTAACGCTAAAGATGTGCAAGGTGCAATGAAAGGCTCAATTGGTACTGAATTAACGACAGCCAGTGATAAAATCACTATTAAAGCGCCTGATATTGCTGAAAACGGTGCTGTTGTTCCTGTCACTATCAGCTCAACTTTAAGCGATGTAAAATCAATTACCATTATTTCAGAAAAGAATGGTACTCCTTTAATTGCTAAGTTTAACTTAAAAGGTAAAGCTGAAGCGTTCGTTTCTACTCGTATTAAAATGGGTAAGACTTCTAACGTTATTGCAATTTGTGAGTCTGGCGGCAAATTTTATAGTGCAAGAAAAGAAGTTAAAGTCACTATCGGTGGTTGTGGCGGCTAATTTTTTAGCTCATTAGCTGAAAACTCTCATCGTTGATAAGACACTTTTTACTTGATCAATTCAAGTTCAAGTGCATCAAAATTTAGAACAGGTAAATAAAAATGGCCAAGAAGTCAATTAAAATTCGTGCTAAAGCAAAGAATGGCGTGGTTACAGTAAAAGCGCTAATCAGTCATAAAATGGAAACAGGTTTACGTAAAGATAAAAAGACAGGAAAAGTTATTCCTGCTCATTTTATTGAAGCTGTTGATTGTGATCACAACGGTACGCCCGTTTTGAATGCAGAATGGGGTGTTGCCATCTCTAAAAACCCTTATCTATCATTCAAATTTGCTGGTGCTTCAGGTGATACTGTTAAGTTAACCTGGAAAGATAACACAGGTAAAAGTGATACACTGGAAACTAAAGTCAAATAACTGACTTTATATCGTCTGCTATAACAATAATAAACAGACTACTATGAGGGATTTTTAATCACTCGTTTAATCCCTGATAGTCCAGTACAAATTTACCGACACTAAGATAATCCCCCCCCATCTTTAGTTGGTAATGTGAAGGGCGTAACTGGCATAAAAACCGGTTATGCCCTTTTTTTTATGTTCCATTTTTTGTGTTAAAATAGCTTTTTATTAATTAAATAAAACAAGACTATGGCAATGACCGAAACCGAATTTAAAGAATTTATTGAACAGTTAATCATTCAAATTGAAGATGCTTTAGAAGAGCTTGATAACGATATTGATTATGAATCATCTGATGGTATGTTAACCATTATTATGGAAAATAAATCACAGATCATTATTAATCGCCAAAGTGCAGCATTACAACTCTGGTTAGCGGCTAAATCAGGTGGTTATCATTTTGATTATGATGAAGCAAAAGGCTGGCAGGATGATCGTAGTGGTGAAGCCTTTATTGATACCTTAAATCGTTGTTTAACTGAACAATCCAATGAAAAAATTGAATTAGATCTGGAATAACTCATGTTTTACCTTAGTGCTCAACGTCCAGTTCCAAAAACAGCTCCAAAAAGCGCTTCACAGTCTATTTTATTATTAATTATGGCGGCTATTTTACTCAGCGTTTTGAGCCTGAGCATTGTGAGTATAGTACAAGCCTCTGGCATTACAAAAGACCAACAAGCCGGACAACTTTTATTCCAGAAAAACTGTGCCGTATGCCATGGTAGTGAGGGCGCTGGCGGTGTTGGTGTACCACTTAATATGGAAGACTTTTTAAGCACTACCTCT
>WTAX01000203.1 GCA_013139395.1 Gammaproteobacteria bacterium
TTCATCAGGCTGCATACCTTTGAGTAAGAAACCTTGTGCACCGCATTGCAGGGCTTCAATTAAGTCTCGCTCATCATCCACTGTGGTGAGAATGGCGATAGGCATTTTTTCACCTTGTTCACGAAGACTTTTTAATACTTCAATGCCGTCCATATCCGGCATGCGCATATCAAGCAGTACTACATCAGGTTTTTTTTCACTGACAATTTTTAAACCTTCCTGACCACTACCCGCACTGGCAACGACTTCAATCCCCATTCTTTCCAGCAAACCCTGCAGCCCTGCACGGAAAAGTGTGTGATCATCAATTAATAAAACTTTCATAGATTCTGTCTTTTTATAATTAAAATTTTAGTTAAAAGCGGTCAGTTTAAAGTGATTAGTAAACAGTCTATTCTTTAGCATGACTGTGTACGTTTATTAACCCGGGAAAAAACTTGACTGATTTTTCAATAACAGTCTGCGAAGGAAATGTTAACAGAATTTGAGTGCCCTCACCAGCTTCTGTTTCAATTGATATTGTGCCGCCAATACGTCTAGCACGCTCTTCCATAACACTCATACCAATATGTTCACCTAAACTATTCGTTAGATTAGGATTTTCCATACCGATACCATCATCCTCAATAAGAATTTCACAGTTGTTGTCTTTAGAGCTGGTAGTGGCAAAAGAGCTATCAGATAATTTGGGACTGCGAGCGAGAATACGAACAGTACGGGCTTCACTATGCTTTCTTACATTAGCCAGTGACTCCTGAACAATGCGCACAATCTGGAATTCCTGTTCTGATTTTAAATCAATAGACCATTCATTTTGAAAAAAGATGGGGATGTTACAGTTGGACTGAAAATCAGAAATTAATTGCTCTAATGATGGGATGAGTCCGCGTTTGTTCATAGGAGCTCTAAAATGAGTGATTAATCCACGAACTTCACGATAGGCTTCGTCAATGCTCTCATGCAGGCGAGTAACCTCTTCACGATTAACCGGAATGTTTTCCAGGATATTTTCTTCCATTATAGATACCTGAAAACGTAAACTAGCCAATGTTTGTGCCAGAGAGTCATGCAGCTCGTGAGCCAGAAGGGTTCTTTCTTTCATGATGGAGTGTTGTCGTGAATCTTTATCAAGATTGGCTTTTTCAATGGCCATACCCAGATGCTTACCAATACTGGTTAATAATTCGGATAAATCTTCACTCATATAGACATTGGGTTTATCAATAAACAAATTATAAATGCCCAAATGTACACCCTGATGTTCTAATGGCACGGCGATTATTTCTGCATCATTACCAGCGAACAGTTCAGTGCCTGATAATTTACTGCAATTTTTAACGGATATACCGCATTCAACTGAACCCTGAGTTAAGGATGTGCCGCACAGACAGCGTTGTATTGGGACGTAGAGCTCTTCTCTGACAAAGTCTTCATTAAGCCCCATGGAAGCTACCATTTTTAACTGATCATCTTCAGTTCGTAAGCGTACAGTACCAGCTTTGGCATGAGTTAAATTGATGAGCATTTGTAAGAAACGGGATAAGAGATCATCCAGATCTTCAGAACGATTCATTGATGTGGCAACTTCATAGAGAATGTTGAGGGAATGATTTTTTTCCTCAACCTTATGAGTTTGTTTATCAACTTCTTGTTGAAACTCTGCTGATAAACTCTGTAATTTGTCGCTTAAAGAGTTGATATCGACAGCCAGTTTTGCAAATTCACCACTTTTCGGCATGGGAAGCCGGGCAGTGTAATCCTTTTTTTTCATTTGCAGAGCCCAGTTACGCAAGTGGATAAACGGGGTGACCAGATCGTGTCGGATTAAAAAAGAAATGCGTAAAATAAAGAACAGGCCTAGAAGTAAAAAGATGAAATTTAGCCAGAGCAGTAGAGTCTGATTGTTTATAATATGATTAAGTGCTAAAAAATTAAGCCCGGAAATAGCGATAAGTAAACTGCCTAAGGTGATCAAAGGGAGAAATAAGCGACTGTATTTTAAGCGAATGGGCTCACGGCTTAAATCTTTAGAACTATTGGCTTGTATTTTTATTTGTTCAAGAGGCATAATTCGTAGTCGACTGTTTTAGGTATAGGTGTCGGTACAGCTATTGGCGTTTCATTGATTGTAAATGCCAGTTTACAGAAATTTAACGGGAAAAACTGATTTTCTGTAAATTGGCAATGAAAAATAATAGACTGTTATTCTGTTGGTGCTTGATAAGTCGGATCATTAGGATTTTTGAAAATAAATTGACTGTCTTCACCTTCGATTTCGACAAAATCAATCTCCATACCGTTAACAACATCAAGTAAATCAGTATGTACGATGAGCTTAATACCTCTTACATCATAAATACTGTCATTGTCATTTTTTTTATCAAAGCCCATTAAATATTGAAAACCCTTATGGTTTGTATGTTGAGTGACTGCAATTCTTAATGGATCGGCTTCACCGCCACTGGCTTTTATTTGAGCGGTAATTTGCCTGGCGGCATCTTCTGTCAGTTTTATCATAGTTTATCTCACTTAGTACATTTATGTTAAAAATAGTCATTAATTCGTTATGTTAATCAGCTGCATCTTTAATACGGTGAATAAATTGAATAAAGCGTTTTGCCCAATGGTTCTGGCCGGTATCCTGCAGATGAGCATAACAGGCTAAAAGATTTTTATAGACTATACCATCATGTTGCCCATCAATGCCGCTGCCCCTATGGATTTTATATGCGTAATTGAGTGGCTCGGTAATATTAACCAGATGAGAATAATGAAACTCATGGGCTGAAATTATATCGGTTGAAACCAGAGTATCGTCAGTTGAACTCATGTGGGAGTTTTCAGGTTCTAAAGCTGTCTTTAAAGGATCAGCGGGCCAGGGCATTAATGATGTTTCACTATAGCGGATAAGTCCACGCCCCTGAGGAGTTTCTTCCATCTTGGCATCGGCAGGGATAATACCGACCATAGCAACTTGTTTTTCTTTGCAGATGAGACTACGGCATAAAAACATCAGGCCGCCGCACTCTGCATATGTGGGCAGGCCATTTTCAATTGCATCGTATATGGACTGGCGAAAAGAGTGGTTGGCATGTAATTCTGCCTGACGTTCTTCAGGGAAACCACCGCCAATAAATAAACCATCTATATTCTCCGGCAATTGCTTATCAACTAATGAGTTGACTGCAATAAGTTCCGCACCAGCGGCCTCTAAGGCTTCTAAATCACCTGGATAATAAAAACCAAAAGCACTATCATTGATATAGGCAAGACGTACCTGAGTAGTAATTGGTTGGGTATTAGGTGTTGTTTTAATAACACTTTTCAGGTGTTTGGGTGAATGCAGATGACTAATATCGATGATTTTATCTAAGTCAACCTGAGATGAGATAATTGAACCAATATCTGTGATCTTCTTTTGTGCTTCACCGTCTTCATTACTGGGCATTAAACCGAGGTGGCGTTCAACAATTTCCAGTCGTTTATCTTTATGTACGGCACCTAAGACAGATACATCGGTATAGTGTTCAATCACTGCTCGTAATTTGCTTTCATGACGAGAACCACCCAATTGATTTAAAATCACACCGGCAATATTAATGCCGGGATCAAATGCTTGATAACCAAGAATTAAAGGAGCAATTCCACGTGTCATGCCGCGGGTATCAAGCACTAAAATAACAGGTGCATCAACTAGTTTTGCAATGGCGGCATTACTATTGCTGCCGTCTAAATCAAGACCATCATACAGGCCTTTATTGCCTTCAATAAGACTGATGTCACAAGAAGTCAGTTTGCGGGAAACAAGTTGTAATATCTCATCCCGTGTCATGGTGTTAAAATCAAGGGTATAGCAGGGTTTACCAGCAGCGCTGCCATGCCACAGGGGATCTATATAGTCAGGTCCTTTTTTAAAGGGCTGAACATTCAGTCCTTTATTTTTCAGGGCAGATAACAGGCCGATGGTAATAGTTGTCTTACCAGAAGATTTATGAGCGGCTGAAATGAATAAAGGGGTTGCTGAAATTGGCATGTCTATAAGATAAGGGCAAATTTGCTTTTTTCAAGTCGTTATGCAGCTGTGAAAAATGCAAATAATGGTAGGCTATATTATTAGAAAGACATAAAAAAAGGCCACATATGTGACCTTTTTATAAGATAAGAATCCTGGCTTTTAACGTTTCCAGGAAGAATTCTTTTCTTCATGAGCCATGTCTAAAACCTGAATTGCTTTTTCCATGAAATCATTTTTATAAGTTTCTAATTCATGTCCCGCACCAGGATTGTAGTAATCATCAGGGTGCAGACCATGTTCATTTTCGAATTTAATGAATTTAGTCTGCATAGCAATTAATTCTTGAATTAGTTCTGCTTTAGTGCTCATTTAATGTCTCCGATAAACTGAATTTAATCAGTTATAAGCTAATAATTTGCAAATAATATATCTTAGAAGCTACTTATATACTATATCTACAATGGGTAGTGCAAAACTAAGCCTTATCAGGCGAACTCAATATAGCTTAGTTTTGCAGTAACTATTCAGTGTGTATTCCTAAATAACGCTTGTTAAGCCCATGGACACTTATTTTTCTAACTTTGAGAACTCGCTGCGCTTGGCATGCCCTTTGGGTACAGACAATCAAAGTCAGAAAAATAAGCAACCACAGGCTTTTTGTAAATAATACGCTGAATAGTTACGTTTTGCATTGAATAGTTACTAATTAGTAACCACCTTTACGCTTGCTTTCTGGTAAACCTGAGATACGACCGCCTTGCTTACTTGGGTCTTGTGGAAACAGGTTATATAAATCCTTAGAACCGATTTTTTCACCCCAGGTTGCACCCATTTCTTTAATTAAAGCACGAGTATTTGGATTCTTACCACCATTGTTTATGAACTGGTCACGCAGGAAATTAATTAAATCCCAATGCTTGTCAGTTAATTCAATATCATCGTCAGCAGCCATCTGTTTAGCCAGGCCTTCGCTCCAGTCAGCAATATCGACAAGATATCCATTAGCGGTTAGTTCTATTTCTTTACCTTCAAAAGTAATAGCCATTGAATCTGCTCCCTAAAAATTTCATAAAACGCATTATGAATGAATTGGTATATTATAAATAAATTAAGGTCATTGATAATATATGAGTTTGAAATAAAATACACCCCCAAAAAGAGATAGAATTTTATTGTTAATAATAGTTGTGAGAAATATCAATTAATTAAAGCATAAATTTAGTCTGTTGCATTGACTGCAGTTATTCCCTTTTGTGGAATAAAAACACCACAACCATAGCTATAATACTGGCCAACACCAGTTTCCTGGAGCCGGATTGATTCCTCAGGTGAAATATCAGCAATCATTAAACTGCGTGTTTTTATCATACCAGAAGGTGTTTTTAATTGATGAGATTT
>WTAX01000421.1 GCA_013139395.1 Gammaproteobacteria bacterium
GTAAAAACTCTGATTTTAGAAATTGAGTGGTAGATACTCCCATCTTTTGCTTAAATAAAAGGCTTTGTGGGGAACAATAAAGTTAAAAATGAGTTATAGCCATCTTAGTGTAGCTATTTCCCAATCAGAGTTTTAAATTTTGAGTTTTCACACACTCTAGGTCAATAACCGATCTAATAAAAGGAGAGGAGTTTGGTGCTTCGGGTTGAAAACAGCATTTTAACTAATAGTCTACAATCACCACTGAGCAGCATATTCTCAGATTTAGATTGAGCAAGTACAGTTATATTCTTCATAAGAATAAGCACCATATCATTTATAAAAATGACTTCTGACTTTTTATTATCGTCTGATTATGCTTTTGTCTGTACATCGGAACGAATTAACCAATATATTTCCCACCAATATTTCATTTTATGCTATTATTTTTCAATAACAAATTATATAAGTCGGCTATTGACTCTCATCATAATGAACAATACTGAACAACAAACAACATGTTTCACTCATTTTCCCGAATTTCTTAAGGATGATCAGTCCGAAGCCTGTCTCGTTCGTATTTATCCCCATAGTATTGGTGAAGGGATCTTCCATTTACCACAAGACACCATTAACATTGGTCGCGACAAGCACTGCCATATAGAATTAGCGGATCGATCAGTTTCACGTCAACATGCTAAAATTAAATTTTTTGAAAATGCTTTTATCATCAGTGATTCAAATAGTTGTAATTCAACATTTATCAACGATAAAAAAATCTCTGAGAGTCAGTTAGCCTCTGGCGATCTGATCCGCATTGGTCATACTATATTTAAATTTTTAAGCTGTGGTCACATTGAAAAACAATACCACGAAGAAATTTATTCCATGATGATCACTGACGGTTTGACCAATATTCCTAATAAACGTTTTTTTATGGAAATGCTTGATCGTGAAGTCACACGCTCACAGCGCCACCAACGGCCATTGTCACTTATTATTTTTGATATTGATCATTTTAAGAAGATTAATGATCAATACGGTCATTTATCGGGCGATATGGTTTTACGTGATTTATGCCAGCGGATTAAGCCGTACATTCGTAAGGATGAACTGTTTGCACGCTATGGAGGAGAAGAATTTGTTATTTTGTTACCTGAAACCAGTTCTGAACAAGCCCGTTCTTTTGCTGAAAAAATTCTGACTGTTGTGAATAAAAATGACTTTATTATTGAGCGGGTTAATATCCCTGCAACTATTAGTATCGGTATCGCACAAATTGATCATACACAGACTATGAGTGCCAATGATCTTATCCACAGTGCTGATAAGATGCTGTACAAAGCCAAAAATAATGGCCGTAATTGTATTGTTGTTGAATGATTTATTTTGAAGCACCCAGCCCTTACAACAAACCACCACCAGCGCCGGCTCGACCACGAATATAAATCCAATGCTTATTTCAGCAGGGCTTTAAACTAATAACATCCACCTTAGAGTCATTGATTTTCCATTTCAGATCAAAATCATACACTTTGGTTGAATATATTTTATCAATCTTTTTGTAGTAATAGGCTCTATGATCCAGTGCTAATAACTGGCTGATAAAGTCTTTAATTTGCGGGTATGTTGCGGCTGCTCTCAGACAGTCATTTTCTGCCTCTGGTGAAAAAATTATCTGTAATGTCTGCTCTTTAATATGATCCGTAAAGCCGCCTTTTGCATCAGGAATACTATCGCTATAAGGGACGTAGGGTTTTATATCAATAATGGGGGTTTGATCCATTAAATCAGCCCCTTTTACATGAATCAATAACTTGCCATTTTTCTGCTCTATTGAATCCAGTTCGACCAGAGACAAACCAATTGGGTTGGGTCGGAAACTGGCTCGTGTGGCAAACACGCCAAAGCGCTGCTTACCATCCAGTCGAGGTGGCTTTACTGTGGTATTCCAGCCTTTACCAACATGCTTATGAAAAATAAAGCTGAGCCAGAGGTGGGAAAAATCTTCCAGTCCTCTGGTGATCTCAATATCATTATATGGCGGGAGCAATTCAATAGTTGCTGTGGCGGCAGTCACTAATCCTGCCTGTCTTGGAATAGCAAATTTATCTTTAAAACAGGAGTGTACAATACCAATCGTATCAAATGTATATTGCATTTATTGACTCTTAGCTAACATAAACAGCCTTTTGTGGGCAATGCCCACCCTACGAATCGTAAAGCAGAATTGATCACCCCTCAATGGCTCTTATGGTTTAGGTAATGCATTCGCCAGACGACGAGTTTCCTGTAATAATTCTGAGGTCGAATTACCCAGACAGGTGAAATGCCCCATCTTACGGCCTGCTCTGGCTTCTCTCTTACCATACAAATGTAATTTAACATTGGGATTAGATAGTAACTGTGCCCAGTCAGGCTCCCCATTTGACCAGATATCACCTAAAATATTAAACATCACCACAGGCGACAGCAGCTCTACACTTCCGGCAGGCAGACCACACATCATTCTGACTTGCTGTTCAAATTGCGATGTTTTGCAGGCATCAATCGTATAATGTCCGCTATTATGAGGACGTGGAGCCACTTCATTAATAAGCAGGCGATCATCTGTTGTATAGAAAAATTCAACGGCCATAATGCCGCAATAATCCAGCTTTTCTGAAAATTCTGATGCTTCATTAATGGCGACATCAAGGATGCGTTTAGGTAAACTGCTGGGTACTGCTGTATATTCAAGAATGCCATTCACATGATGATTTTCACCCACGGGATAACAGGTAATTTTGCCGTCATCTCCACGGGCTAACACCACTGAAACCTCAGATGCTAAATTAACTTTTTCTTCGAGTACACAATGTACTGAACCCATAGCTTCAAATGCATTAATTGCTTCATCAAGATTATTAACGATGGCCTGACCTTTGCCGTCATAGCCAAAACTGGCTACCTTCAAAATAGCGGTACCGCCAATCTGTGTTAAGGCAAAATCCAGATCATCTTTTTCGTAAATTGGAAAAAAACGGGCTGTTTCAAAACCATTATCAGCAAGAAAGGTTTTTTCTGCGATACGATTCTGGGCAATTTCAACGGCTGCTGCTGAAGGTCTTACGGGAATGCTTTGTTCCAGTTTTCTTAATGTTTTAGAGGGGATATTTTCAAATTCAGTGGTGATGGCATCACAGTTATTGGCCAATTGTTCAATTGCCCACTGATCACTATACGAAGCATGGATATGCTCATCCGCAATTCTACCTGCCGGGCTGTCTGGATCGGGATCAAGCACAATCACATGATAACCCATGGCATGTGCCGCCATAACAAACATTCTTCCCAGCTGACCACCGCCGAGCATACCGAGAGTTTTTCCTGGCAGAATCATGATGCAAACCTCATTGCTTTTTTATATAACAGTCATAACAGGCGAATAAATTCGCCCCTACATGATAAAAATTAATATATTTAGGTACTAGCGGCACTATACTAACAGGGTAATTCCATCTCAAGAACGGCCTGTGCCTGTTTTTCTCTGAATGCCTGTAGTTTATCAGCTATCGTGTTATCTTCAACTGATAGTATTGACGCTGCATACAATCCTGCATTGGCTGCACCTGCTTCTCCAATAGCAAAAGTCGCTACAGGAATCCCTTTAGGCATCTGCACGATAGATAATAATGAATCCATACCCTTTAAATAACGTGAATTAACCGGTACACCTAATATTGGAATTGTGGTTTTAGCAGCCAGCATACCTGGAAGATGTGCTGCACCACCCGCTCCGGCAATAATACATTTTAAACCTTTGTCTCTTGCCTGCTCTGCATATTGATATAATAAATCAGGTGTTCGATGCGCTGAAACAACCTTAGCCTCATAGGCGATACCAAAATCTTCAAGTTGCTGGCAAGCATTTTTCATGACTTCCCAATCGCTATTACTGCCCATAACCACCCCTACAAGAGGTTTTTCATTACTACTCATAATCTTTCCACAAAGCAACATTGCAAATAATAAAATGCTGCTTTTTATATATATTATCCACTCATAGAGTGGTAATTGTTGAACTGATAAAACAGAAAAAGGACGGCGATGCCGTCCTCTTTCATTAGAGAGAGTTCTCTCTTTTCTTAAATTTTATAGGCTAATCAAAAAGACTTAGAATAATAATTTAAGAAATATGACTTAAGAAATTTTAGGATCAAGCTCGCCACTTGCATAACGACTAATCATAGATTCTAAAGTCTGAACCTTAATTTTTGATGCATGACCCGCACTGCCAAAAACTTCAAAACGTGCTTTACAAATACCAGACATCGCAGCGGTAGATGCTTTAAGGAATTTACGTGGGTCAAAGTTAGCTGTGTTTTCAGCCATGAACTTACGAACAGCACCAGTAGAAGCCATACGTAAATCAGTATCGATGTTCACTTTACGAACACCATTTTTGATACCTTCAACGATTTCTTCAACAGGTACACCATAAGTCTGACCCATATCACCACCATAGTTATTGATGATTTCTAACCATTCCTGAGGTACTGAAGAAGAACCATGCATAACCAGATGAGTATCAGGAATACGCTT
>WTAX01000267.1 GCA_013139395.1 Gammaproteobacteria bacterium
ACACGCTGTGGAATTCGGGCAATATTATTGAAGACAATATTAATATTATTCGTAAGCAAGTGGGTACGGATGAAGTCATTTTAGGGCTTTCCGGTGGTGTTGATTCTTCGGTGGTTGCTGCTTTATTGCATAAGGCTATTGGTGATCAACTGACTTGTGTATTTGTTGATAACGGCTTGTTACGTCTTAATGAAGGCGATCAGGTGATGTCGATGTTTGCCAAACACATGGGTATTAAAGTCATCCGTGTTGATGCAGAAAAACGCTTTTTAGATCAACTGGCCGGTGAAGCTGATCCGGAGAAAAAACGTAAAATTATTGGTCATGAATTTATCAATGTATTTGATGAAGAGTCAGGCAAATTAGATAATGCAAAATGGCTGGCTCAGGGTACTATTTATCCTGATGTGATTGAGTCAGGTGGTCAAAATGGTACTGCACATTTGATTAAGTCACATCATAATGTTGGTGGTCTGCCCGAAGATATGAAGCTGGGCCTGGTTGAACCACTGAGAGAATTATTTAAAGATGAGGTGAGAGAACTGGGTCTGGAATTAGGTCTGCCATATGATATGGTTTACCGTCACCCGTTCCCGGGTCCTGGTCTTGGGGTGCGTATTTTAGGCGAAGTGAAAAAAGACTATGCTAATATCTTGCGTGAAGCTGATGCCATCTTTATTGAAGAACTTCATAAAAGTGACTGGTACCATAAGGTCTCTCAAGCCTTTGCTGTTTTCTTACCCGTTAAATCAGTCGGTGTGAAGGGAGATGGTCGTTGTTATTCTTATGTGATTGCTCTTAGAGCAGTAGAGACCATTGATTTTATGACGGCCCGCTGGGCGCACCTGCCTTATGAGCTGCTGGAGACTATTTCAGGGCGTATTATTAATGAAGTGGATCAGGTTACTCGTGTCAGTTATGACATTTCATCTAAGCCGCCTGCCACGATTGAGTGGGAATAAGTGACCCCATAAGATTATGTCTCCTACCGATGAAGACTGGATGCGCCATGCTCTGAGTCTGGCACATAAAGCTGCTGAACTGGGAGAGGTGCCCGTCGGTGCGGTATTGGTCAAGGATGAGCAATTAGTCTCAGAAGGGTGGAATCAGCCTATTGTGCAGCATGATCCCACCGCCCATGCTGAAATTATGGCTATTCGTGCTGCGGCACAACAGCTGAAAAACTATCGTTTGCCGGGCACCACGCTTTATATCACCATCGAGCCCTGCAGTATGTGCGCTGGGGCTATTATTCATTCGCGTATTTCACGAGTCGTCTTTGGAGCCTCAGAGCCAAGAGCCGGAGCAGCAGGCAGTGCTATTAATTTACTTCAAAATGCACAATTTAATCATCAGACTGATGTGACTTCGGGGGTTTTGTCAGAGGAATGTGGTCAGGTTTTAAAGAATTTTTTCTTTTTAAGAAGAAAAACTGCTAAGAAGAAAAGCAGTTAGCCATTCACTTTATTGGACTATTTTATTGAACTGTTTTATTGAATTATAAAAATAGTCTTTTCCAGTATAAAAATAACCACCCTCCATATTCAGCCATAACCCAACGAATCTGGCGACCACCATGCCACCATGCATCAGGTTCATAAGGATCTGTTTTTGCTGAATTTGAATAAATGGTAAGCTTATTACTGTAAATATTATTCCAAATAAAAGCAGCTCTTTTAGTATGCGATTTACTCGTGGTAATAACGGCACTGCTTATTTTTTTTTGTAATAAAATATGACCAACCAATTCGGCCTCTGAAACAGTATCATAAACGGCATCACCACTAATTGTGATAACCTTATCTCTGGGTACACCCAGAAGTTCAAATACTCGCAAATGGTTTTCATACCATGGATATGCTGGTCGATATCCCATCTGTTCTAAATTTTTTAAGGTTTGCGTTTTTCTATTTCCATTGATAACAATTTTCTTAACTTTTCCTTGTGTGTATAAATCAGCTGCTTCAATCAATCGTGGATATATTTCAGAACCTGTATTTAAAACTACAGCAACTTCTGCTTGATCAAATTCCTGATCGTGAACTAAAAAATGACCTAAAAAAGATAAAATCCACTGATGAAATACCATCAGAATAATTATTAGAGTAATAAAAATTATTTTTATTGGATTGTGTTTAATAAAAGAAGTCATAGAAGCTCCACCATAATTTTATCCTTGAACAGGGATAATAAAGTGGTTTGAATAATATCAGGCATATTATAGGTAGGATATAGCTCTGATGGACACTCAGGGCTGACTGTCTAAAATTATGATAAAGGAAAAAGTATTTTTCCAAATAAAAGTGCCACAAAACGTCATATAATATGACGTTTTGTGTATCACTTTTTGATGCTGTTAACCTTTGATTTCGATTAATTCGATTTCAAATATTAATGTGGCACCAGGGCCAATAACAGGTGCAGATCCTTGATCGCCATAAGCTAAATCAGAAGGAATGGCTAAACGCCATTTTGAACCAACAGGCATTAGCTGTAGTGCTTCAATCCAGCCCTGAATAACACCATTAACCGGGAACTGAGCAGGCTCGCCACGATCAACTGAACTATCAAATACTGAACCGTCAATTAAAGAACCATGGTAATGGGTGATAACGGTATCGTGCTGGCTTGGCTTAGGACCTGTGCCTTCAGTGATAACTTCATATTGCAGACCGGATTCTGTGGTGATAACACCGTCTTTTTTAGCATTTTCTTCAAGAAATGCTTGTCCAGCTGCTTTATTGCCTTCGGCTGCACTGGCTGCTGCTGCTTGTACTTGCTGATTAATGGCAGAAAATGCTGTTTGCATTTCATCTTCAGCAAAACGCATAGGTTCATTGTTAAATACATCGCTTAATCCGATGATCAATGAATCCAGGCTAAAATCAGGGAATGACTGGCTTTTAACTTGTTGGGCCAGTTGCAGACCGATACCATAGCTGACTTTATCAGCATTTGTTTTGATTGTGTATTCTGAATTACTCATATTTCTCTTATTACCCGTGCTATATTGTTACAATTTTAGAAATAAATTCGATAGAAAAGCTGGGCATTATAGCACAGGATAAGATAGAGTAAGAAATAAATTTGGGTGTAGTTCTTTTTCTACGATATTCATATCTTAATCATATCAGGCGAATAAATTCGCCCCT
>WTAX01000022.1 GCA_013139395.1 Gammaproteobacteria bacterium
AATCCGGGGTTTGCCGAGGTTGCCGGTGGTCATAATTTCAGAGCAGAAGCGGCGACACGTCAGCGTCATCGTGTACGCCGTAAATTCACTTATCTATCACAACGTTTTTCTGAGGATGCTTTTTGCACAGGCTGTGGTCGCTGCGGCCGGCAATGTACTACAGATATTGATATTTTTGATATTGTTAACGATGTCTGTCAATCAGTTGCTGCGCCGGATCAAAAAGAGTCCGGCGGCCCGGAGGCACAAAAATGATAGGTACTTCTGAGCTGGACAGTTCTATGCAGGATTATGGCATTGCTAATAATCCTTATATCCCGATAATGGCAGAAATCCAGTCTATTGAGGCATTAACTGCTCGGGAAAGTTTATTTAAAGTCATCTTGCCTGAGCCGCTTAATCACCGACCCGGACAGTTTGTTATGGTGGGTCTTCCCGGTATCGGTGAGTGTGCTATTTCAATCAGCAACGGCCCTGAAAATGGCAAACTGTTAGAAATGGTGATCCGTAAAGCAGGTAATGTAACAGGTGTATTGCATCAATTAAAAGCATCAGACATGATCAGTATCAGAGGGCCTTTTGGCTCCGGTTTTCATCTGGATGATTTTCGCCACAAGGATATTGTTATTATTGCCGGCGGTCTGGGTCTTGTCCCTTTGCGCTCACTGATCACTCCGATTATGGATCATAAATCGGATTATGGCACTGTGCATATTATTATTGGCTCAAGAACACCCCGTGAGGCCTTATTCAGACATCAAATTCAGCAGTGGAAAGAGTACTCTAATGTACATATTACTGAACTGGTTGATGATACTGATTTTCAGGACTGGGATGGCGGAACTGGTCTGGTCACAGAGCCTGTTGGGCAATTGGCTATCGATGAGAAAAATACTCTGCTGGTATTATGCGGCCCTCCTGTCATGTATAAATTTGTATTACTGGAATTCAAAATGTATTTCAACATCCCTGACGATCAGATATTTGTCGATCTGGAACGACGCATGCGCTGTGGTCTGGGCAAATGCGGTCATTGCCAGATTAACCATGTGTATTGCTGTAAAGAAGGCCCGGTTTTTCGTTATTCACAATTAAGTGAGTTACCTGAAGCTTTGAGTTAAGTGAGAACAAATGAAACCTAAAATTGCTTTTTTTGATTTTGCCAGCTGTGAAGGATGTCAGCTGGCCTTATTAAATTGTGAAGATATCCTGCTTGAATTATTAGAGCTGGTTGATCTGGTTGAATTCAGAGAGGCAATATCAGAAACAAGCACACATTATGATATTGCTTTTATTGAAGGCAGTATCCATCGTGAAGAAGACAGCAAACGCCTCATTGATATCCGTGCCAGAAGTCAATATTTAGTTGCACTGGGTGCCTGCGCCTGTCATGGTAATGTTCAGGCACGTTCAAATTTTATTGCACCGGCAGAAAACTATAAACTGGTTTATGGTGAAGAGGCAAGAAATCGTGTTCAGATCGATGAAAAATACTGGCCTCTATGGGCTCACACCCGAGTTCGTTCAGTAGATGAAGTGGTTAAGGTCGATTTTTATTTACGCGGCTGCCCCATGTCCGCCGATGAATTTTTAACACTGGTTAAAGCCTTACTCAGTCACCAGATACCTCATTTTCCTGCCAATGCCGTGTGTGTTGAATGTAAACGCAATGGCAATGAATGTGTATTTGATAAAGGGGAAAGTTGTCTGGGGCCTATTGCCTACGGCGGCTGTGATGCGGTATGCATTAATAATGGTCACGTTTGTGATGCCTGTCGGGGATTGCTGCCTTATGCTAATATTGAAGCACATAATGAATTGATGTTAAGTAAAGGGATATCCAGAGACGCAATACAAAACCGCTATCGATTGTTTTGCAGTGCTTTGAAAACCAGTGCCGAGAAAATTTAAAAAGTGAATACAAAATCATGAGCAGTCACACTAACGTATCAAATAGCGCATCGAATAGTTCATCAAAAAAAACAGTGCATATAAAAATTGATCATGTAACCCGTCTGGAAGGGCATGGCAGTATTCTTATTGATGTAAAAAAAGGTGAAGTTAAGAATTTAAAACTGGAGATTGTTGAAGCTAATCGCTTTTTTGAAAACCTTGTCCTGGGTGTACCACCCCATGATGTACCGCAAACGGTCAGTCGAATTTGCGGCATTTGCTGTGTCGGCCATCAGTTAGCTGCGATTAAGGCGGTTGAAAATGCTCTGGGGCTCAGCATCAGCCCACAAACCAGACTGTTGCATGTATTATTAAATGAGTCTCAATTTTTACAAAGCCATGCTCTACATCTTTATTTCTTAGCTATACCGGATTATGTCGGTGTAAAAAGTATCCTGCCATTAGCCAGCTCACATCCAGAGTTGATCAAAAAAGCGTTAAAATTAAAAAAGCTGGCCAACGACTTTACTACCATTTTAGGGGGCAGGGCATTGCACCCCATGATGCCGACATTAATTGGCTGGAGAAAATTGCCTGATAAAGACAAATTAACAGCTCTGCTTGAACGCCTCAAAGACTCTGTTACTGATATTGAAGAAATGATTGATTTTATAGGTAAATTGACATGGCCAGATTATGAACGACAGACTGAATACGTGAGCCTGAAACATCCCGATGAATATGCTTTATATGAAGGGGAAATATTTAGTTCAGAAACCGGGCAATTAGTCTCTGAAGCCGACTATCGACAAGTCACTAATGAATTTACTGTACCGCATTCTACATCTAAATGGTCTCGCTGGAATCGAGAATCTTATATGGTGGGCGCTCTGGCAAGAGTGAATAATAATTTTTCACAATTACACCCTCATGCACAAGAGGTTGCCGGTACATTAAATTTAAGCGTGCCTTGCTATAACCCCTATAAAAACAATCTGGCGCAAATGGTTGAGATTGTTCATTGTACCCATCATTGTATTGAGACACTGGAACAATTATTGTCTCAGGATTTACACATGGAAGATATTCATTATCAAGCTGGTAAAGGCATTGGTGCCAGTGCCATTGAAGTACCGCGGGGTATTTTATTTCATGAATATGGTTTTGATCATAATGGCATTTGTAATCATGCTGATGCGGTCATTCCCACCAGCCAGAATATTAATAATATTGAACGGGATATGAATGCCTTTGTGCCGCTAATGCTGCCGCTAATGGAGCAGGATAAACTGGCCGCCCACATGGAAATGTTGTTACGTGCTTATGATCCTTGTATTTCCTGTTCTGTACATATGCTGGATGTAACATTTGTCTGAAGCATTTTTTTCTAACAAAAAGTTCACTATCATTGCAATTGGTAATCGCAATATGGGTGATGATGGTATTGGCATAGTACTTTTAGAAAGTATTAATGCGCAATTATCAGATAATATTGATGTGCTTTTTTGGGAAAATAAAGATTCATTATCTATTGCCGCTGAGTTACTTGAAATTCATAACCCCATTGTCATTATTGATTGTGCTGATATGGGTCTTAGCGGCGGTGATTATAGATGGTTTACTCAGTCTGATTGCCAACTGGAAAATCACTTTGAGTTATTATCAACTCATGGTTTTGGCTTTGCTGAAGCACTGGCATTAGTTGAAGAACTGGGTTTCAGTGAAGACTTATATTTTTTTGCTGTACAACCTGTTCATTTAGATTTTAATCAACCCGTAAGTAAGCAATTACAAAATAGAATACCTTCATTGGCTTATGAGTTATTAAAACAATTGAAACACTTGTAAACACCTGTTTTGTAGGGGCGAATTCATTCGCCTGATTAGAAAAGTAGGCGAATAAATTCGCCCCTACAAAAAATTGTGAAAAATATAATATTATTAGAATAGTAATACTATAATTCCATAAAAGAGTAACGCTTCATGTCACCCGAAAATATTATTCACTGTATTCAAGATGTTCATGTTAAAGAATTTGTTAAACTGATTAACTGGTCAGTAAAAATTCGCTGGTATTATATTATTGTCAGTTCACTACTGATCTTATTAGTTTACTTAAACGTCGAAAGTCATGGAATTAATTTACACTACCAATATTTCATTGCTGCTAATACTTTTTTATTTTTTTGTAATTCTTTTTACCAATATCAACTACGAATCAATGCTGAAAAATGTCTTGGAACGTCTGAGTTAAGATATTACCTTATTTTGCAGATCATGACTGATTATCTGGCTTTAATGCTGTTCGTCTATGCTTTAGGCAGTATCGAAACCCCTATTCTTCTTATGATAATTCCTAACATGATATTAGCCACACTCTTTTTTACTCCTCGACAGAGTTTATTGATCACTTTATCAGGCATGACAATACTTATTATGCCCTTACTATTTGAATACTTTCATCTAATTCCAGTAATTTCTATTTTTGAATCTTCAATTCAAACCTCATTCAAAAGTATTGTCTTGTCAAATCCGCAAATTATACTGGGCTATATTTTCATTATTTTTTCCTGTGCTCTTTTTTGCTGGTTTCTATTATGTCGTATTACCACACGCTTGATACAAAACGAACTGGAACTCGAACGCAGTTATCAGGACATGATAAAACTCGATAAAGAAAAAACACATGCCACACTGCGCAGCACTCATGAGTTAAAAGCACCATTAGCTGCAATTAAAAGTTATATTTACACTATCAATGCCGGCTATGCAGGCGAGGCTAATGATAAAGTTCTCAAGATAGTCAATCGGATTGGTAAACGCTGTGACTACTTATTAAATAATGTTACAGACATTATCAAACTGGGTAACTTAAAATCCTATGTGGTTTCTGACAACAAGTTTTATGCCATCAATCTGCTTACTTTTATCAATACCTTTGTTGCACAAAATAAGGACTTAGCCCTTGAGAAACAGATCACTATAACTACTCATAACCTGTTATCAACTGATGATTCAATGATCATGGCAAACACTGAAAATCTGCAATTGATTTTTAGTAATGTCTTTAATAATGCCATTAACTATTCTTTTGCTAACAGCTCTATTGATATTACTCTGAGTGAACAGGATAAAATGCTCTGTGTCAGTATTACCGATCAGGGAATTGGCATCGAGGATAAACTCATTAATAAGCTGTTTGAAGAACATTTCAGAGCCAATAATGCCGTCAGTTTTTATGAAGGCGGTACAGGCTTAGGACTCTCTATTGTTAAAGTCTGTTGTGAAATTCTTGATGCAAAGATTAAAATAATCAGTAAACTCAATCATGGAACAACTATATCGGTTTATTTCCATGCTAAAAATAAGTGACCATAGGCTTAACAAGCGCTATTTAGAAATACACGCTGAGTGGTTACAAAACTAATTCCTTTTTACAGGAGAAATTGCACATGAGTAAAATAATGATAATTGATGATGATCGAG
>WTAX01000097.1 GCA_013139395.1 Gammaproteobacteria bacterium
AGCTTTAACTATTAATTTTATACTTTTTGCCATTTGACTCCGACCCCGCATAGCACTCAACTTGTAACTCATTGAATTTATTATAGTCTGGTCGATTATAATATGGCTGTGAGTTGTGGGTAATCAGAAAAATATATAACTTTAAATGAGAGACAAATTTAGATAGAATAGTTGACTAAATTAGTCTGAATTTAGGCTGTTCATTCTGTTAAAGGTAAATCAATATGTCAGGTGCTTCAAGTTATAATCTAAATTGTCAAAAATGTCAGGTTCAGTACACACTGGATGATGTAGCTTTTGATAAAAGCTGTCAAAACAAACATACGTTTTTATTTGTTTGCCCGGAATGTGGTGATTATAAGGCGACGGCTATGGCCAATATTCCACAAGAGAAATGGAGTGAGTTTGTACCAGCTGATCAGTTAGATGATTTGTTACAAAAGCATGCTGAGGCTATGAAAAGCCACTAATTCAATAACAGCAGCGGCTTTTCATGTTATTAGATTTAGAAGTTTCAGCCTGTTTTATATAAAGCATGGCAGGCAGTACAGGTGGGCAAAATTTGGTTTAATTGTGATAATACATGCTCTTTATCACCCAGTTGCTCTGCATCCATTGCCATCTGATCAAATGCCTTATGTGTTGAGAGTCCCATTTTTTTGGCTGCCAGAGGCATTTTTCCCATTAGCCCGGCAGGTACATGTGCTAAATCACCTGAACCTACTTTTTTAGCTGCCCTGACAACCTGTGTCATATCATCTTTCTCGATACCCTCAGATATTTGCTGTACTGCAATTAAAAAATTGCGCATTTCATGTAATAAAAAATCCCGCTCAGAGTCTTCTAAAAGAATAGTGGTCCGCCCATCAGGAGCAACTTCTGTTTCACCACTGATAATAAATTTATACGCAAGCCCTGAAGCAATTAGAGTCATAATTAAAAATAAAATCCAGCCTAAACGGGCCATTAATGAATTCCTTTTTCATTAAGTACTTTGCCGTATTCTTTGTCAGTGCCATTGATATGCTTGATTAACCATTCTTTAAGAAATTTTAACGTATCAACCATTGTGATATCAGAATCTTTTTTGTATTGTTCAACAAAATGACTGACCTTGTCGATGAATTGCTTATGTTGCAATTTGTGTGCTTCTAAATCAGCAAAGCCATTATCTTCCATAAGCTTTTCTTCTTTTTTAAAATGAGTTTTAGTGTAATCCACCAGCTCATCTAATGCTTTTTCTTCAAATTCTTTACCGGTGTAATAATGTACCGCAGTTTGCAGCTGATTGATTAAATTAAGTAATTTTTTGTGATCATTATCCATTTCTTCAATACCGACACTATATTCATCTTTCCAGACCAGATAACGTTTAGCTGCCATTTTATTATGAATAAAAGGAATGGCAATGACGATAACGAGCATAATCCATGGCAGAGGGTGAGTTGGACCGATTAAAAAGCCAAGCCCAACCATGACCAGAGCTGTCACCATTAATAGAACCATGCCGAATGTGCCGAGTGATTTAAACATAATATTTCCCTTAAACTAATCTTAAATTAAAATTGTTAATGACTGGTGCCTTCTTCCAAATGCGTTTTATTATAGACATTATACTTACCGGAAGGTTTTTTCATTGCCAATCGTGTGACTTCTTCGAGTGTTTGAGCATCATAAACTATAATAGCACCGTCATCTTCCCAAATGCTCAATAAAGCATATCGTCCATCTTTGGTAAACTCAACATGAGCGGCTGTTTTTCCAGGCACTGGCTGTAATGTTTTGACTATTTCAAGGGTCTTTTTATCAATAATATGGACCAGATCTTTATGGGGTCCAAAAAAGACATCAACCCAGGCATAGGGACTTTTTTCATGGCTGCGCATAAAAAAACCAGGGCCTTTGGTTTTTATCCTTTTGATTATTTTCCAGTCTTTGGTATCAATAATAGAGACGATGCCCTCTTTGATATTGGGGGTGGCAATAATACGAGTGTCTTTATATTTCCAGCTGATACCGGAACTGAGGTGCGGCATACCGGGGATATCAATATCACTGATTTTACGACCTGATGCCATACTGATCACTTGTCCGCCTTGTGGGAAACGTTCTCCCTCTGGACGGGCTGCCCCAATAATGTGACTATAATCCTGATCGAAGAAAAAGTCATCAAGATAGTTTTTAAGTTTTATCCGTCGAATACTAAACGGTTCACCTGTGTAGGCAGGCATTTCATAGCGATAATCATGAACAAAAATCTTTTTGTCGACATAGGGTATTTCCCAGACTTCAGGAAAATCTCTTAATGCCAGAATAAAACTTTGTCTTGGTGCGGCAGTATAAACAGCACTCACTCTTGAACTTTCACCTGCTTCATTGACCACGGGAATGACTTTAACCGGTGATAAGTCATGAGCCTTTAGAATGACAGCTGTATGTGGCAGGGTGTTGCCGGCAATAATAAACTGACCATCATCAGAGACAGCCAGATTACGAGTGTTAATGCCTACACGGATATCAGCAATGACCTTGAGGTTATAAATATCAAACTTAGTTATCCAACCGTCACGAGAAGCAAAATAGACATAGCGTCCGTCTTTTGAATACTTGGGACCGCCATGCAGTGCATTATGTGTTTTAAGACGAAAAATAGGCTTAAATGTATCGCCATTAAGCAGAGTGACATGATGATCACCAATCTCTACCACCAAAAATAAATTTTGTAAATCAGCTTTAAATACAGGCTCATTACCTAAGGTATCTGGTGCATTTAATATTTTGTGACTCTTTACAATGGCCGGCATATCCCACTGAGGAGGTTGTTCTGGTTTTATATAAATGTAATCAACAAGAGTCTGGATTTCTTTAGTAGATAATATTTCTGAAAAAGCAGGCATTTGCGTTGCTGCACGACCATTTTTTATCACCAAATTAGCGGCTTTGGGCTTTAGTCGTTTAAAACTTTGCGGGATAAGAGGAGGACCAATTAAACCCAGTCGGTCTTCACCATGACAACTGGCACAATGCTTGTTAAATAAATCCTGAGTGCTGTCAGAATAGGCATTGATATGGAGGAAGAGAAAAAGTAAAAAAACAGGGATTAGTTTCATAAAATGGATATTAATTTTTTGTCAGGATTATTGTTGATTATAGCCTTAGATGTCTCATAGAGCTATTGATTTCTATCAAGACAGACTATTAAGAAAAATAAGTGACCATAGGCTCATCAAGCATTATTTAGAAATACACGTTGAATAGTTACAACATTTTTACCATTAATTTCATTGTAGAGAATTTCCCCAGGTTATTACTTATTTCAGGGGTTTTGTACTAGACTTGTAGTAGAGGAAAGTTTTTTTAATCATTCAGCCAATATATATAGTGGAGATTATTATGACACACATAAAATTAGCACCTAATGTTGAGTTCAAAATGGATATCAATCTGGATAATATTACAGATACTTCTCGGGATTATGATGTTCAACAGCATAAAGCTGAAATATATCAGGAGTTTGAAAAACGTTTAGCTCAGGCTTTTCCAGAAGGTTTTAAGATTGATAGTATGGATTTTGGTCTTGATAAGCAGCAGTAGTTTATTACCAGTCTAAGACAAGTATTAACTGAGTTTTTTGAACAGAGGCACTACTATCAGAATAGATGGTAGTGTTGGCTATTGTCTTCAGGAATCATTCGAAGTAATACCAATTTCTTCATTGCTCAGATAACAAGCCGGATCTTCTGCCCAGAAATTGTCGGTGGTTTGCCAGGCTCTTACGCGGGTATTACCATTGCAAATTTTTAAATACCGGCATTGAGCGCAACGTCCTTCAACGGGACGT
>WTAX01000192.1 GCA_013139395.1 Gammaproteobacteria bacterium
TGCCTTCTATATTAAATATAAGCTGGCAAGCACTGGGCTCGGAAATTATCTTTTTTGTTTCAGGCTATCTATTAACCATGATTCTTTTAATCGAAGAAAAAAATCATGGGCATATTAGTGTGCGTAATTTCTATGTAAAACGTGCCGCTCGAATTATTCCATTATATTATGTAGCATTAATTCTATTTTCTTTTGCTGGTCGATATAATTTAAGTGATTTACTTACAAATATACTCTTTGTAAGCAAAATACTGGATAAAAAAACCTTAATTCCTGTCGGTTGGTCTTTAGAACTGCAAATGCAGTTTTTTATACTGGTGCCCTTACTGGTTATTCTATTAAATAAAACTGGTAAGCCTGTACCAATGTTGTTACTGATTTTAGTTTCCTCCTTATGGATTCGTTATGATTTGATTGCTTCAGATCCGATTTTCTTATCCACTAAATTCCCAGATGTAATTTTGGGTGCCAAGCCCTCGGTTGCACAACAAAATTCGTATTATTTAATTCAGTATCGTATGTCTGGATTAATTCTTGGAATGCTACTGGCTTATAGTTATGTTCAATATAACCAAAAAATCAAACCTTTTTTTCAGCATGCAGTGGCATCAAAGTTACTATTATTTATTGGTGTGTTATTGGTGGTGATATTTGGATTTATGCCAATTCATAATGTCAACTCATTTCTATACCAGCAATCAGGTGATGATTTTTATGTGTTCTACATGTCGTTTCAACGTTTCTTTTTTATCATCGGTACCAGCCTGATAATTCTGAAACTGCTTTTTAATCCTGGTATACTGAAATGTCTGATTGGCTTTTTAGGTAATCGCTTTTTCAAAACTGTATCAAACAGCATTTATCCTATTTATCTGTTCCATTTTCCCTTTGTGTTGATTGCTTTTGTTTTGGTATATCAGACTGTGGATAAGGAGGACGTTATCTCAGTTAATTTGCTTCAACTGGTACTCGTTGTAATCATTAGTACAGTTCTTGCAAGTGCCTTCTCCAGAGTAGTACACCGCTTTATCGAATTGCCACTACAGAATCGAATTCGTAATCGGTTTCTAAAAAGATCTTAACTGAGCAATCCTGGATGTTCACGGATCTCATTATGCAAAAATCAAAAGAAAAATGGATTCGTGTTAACTAAGAAATATCCATAAAGGTCTGTGGGTTCAGGCGATTTCCAGTATTGGTTGCTACAGTAAGTGATGCAACACAATATCGAAAAGGTCGAGACATGTCTGCGGCTCTTGGTTTGATCCCTAGGCAACATAGTTCTGGTGGTAAAGAACGATTGTTAGGGATGAAACCTTCCCCCAAAAAATACACACCTAAAAATATATTTATGCAGCCAAGTTGATGAAAGTGGACATAAACAATTACAGAAAATATGTCGGTATTTTCCTCACTAATTTAAAATTAGAATAACAGGTGATGACGGCAACAGTGACTACCTGCCTATTAAGAAATCAATAATTAGATTGTAACTGATATGGTTGCTTTTTTATTAAAACCTGACAGCCGATAAGTTAATTTATATTAACGTCCTAAAATATTATCCACTTCATCTTGTGACAGATATTGTGCTTCATAATTACCATCACCAATACTCGCTTCAATTTTTCCAACGTATGAACGTAAGTGACTTTCTGAGCCTTCAATCAATGAACTATAGGCATCAATCAGAGCTTGTTCATCAGTGTATTCAAGGCCACATACCGGAGGATATCCATTGTCAATCATTACTTGAGGACATACTGCAATATCGTGCATATCAAGCTCTTCAATGAATGCACCAGCATATAAGGCTTGTAATTCACTTTCTGAGCCCCAGTCAGTTAATAATTTAAATTTTTCAGTAAAATACCAGCCCCACTCACTGCCAGAGAAAACACCCAGACTTTCTGGAAGGTTGTTTGTCTCTGGATTGGGATCGGTCAGATTATATTCTAGTAATTTATCACGCATTACATCAGTATGGGTTTGTTCGGCTTTTGTTGCAATGTTACTAAAAGTTTTTTGTTGCGGGTACATAGCTGCAAATGTTAAATAAACATCTCTGGCCAGTTTTTCCTCTTCACGCATGAATGTAAGGTGAGAAGCTTCATGCATATCCAGAAGAATAGCAGTGTCAGGAGTTGGCTCAGAAAGCAAGTATGAGGTGATTGGTATCAAAGCGGAGTTACTATCAGGTATGTCTCCAGCAGTAAGTGATGGTGAAAAAACAAAAAACATAACCAATATAATATAATTCATAATACTGCCTTTTAAATTGAAATACTGGGTGTAAGTGATTTTACAATTATAAAAATTACACCTGTTAGTATTCAGTTATTTTAGCAGGAAAAAAATAGTTAATTATTTCAATTTGTTTCAGTTTGTTTCAACAATACTATAACTTTACCCAAATTATTGATTTGATTCGCTAGTTCTAAAAGTCCATTTCGAGCCTCTTTGACATGTTGTTTCTTATGCAGTTGGCCTGTGCAGCTTTATATGCGCGGTGAGCATATCCGCAGCCCAAAACCTAATGGTATAACTGTTGTCATTAGCGACTGCTGTAGTGTTACTAGCACTTGTAGTAACAACTATTACTGAAGGATAGGAAATTCAATAACACTTTACAATCTATAAACCACGAAAAGCATGATTTTGATGCTTAAGATCTGGTAGGAGGGAATGGCACTATGGAGCTTGAAAGAAAAACGTCATACATATCTCATCACCAATTTGAAACGAGATGAGTATTCAATGCTGGAAATAAGCAATATATACCGTATGAGGTGGCAAGTTGAAATCCTTTTTAAGGAGTGTAAATCGCATAATAGCTTGCATGGTTTCAATACTCAAAAAGCCACATTGCAGGAGTCACTGATTTGGGCAAGCCTGATATCAATGATATTGAAACGATTTATTACGGGTTGTATTGAGCAAATATTCAAGGTGGAAATATCAACTATGATTGTATTAAAGACGACAGTTTCCTGGTGGTATGGCATTCTGGAAGCCATTGTTCAACAATGACGAAAAGCTTTGGTCAACAGGATCATAAGTACCACCGTCAGGGCAAGAAGAATCAATAAAAATAACAGATGAATAAGTTGTCTGAACAGGATTTGAAATTTGATAAAATCCATTAATTGGTCCTAAGGGACGTTAAGGCTAATTCAACTTACTGAAACTGCTGCTTTTTGCTAAAAACTAGGGTGGGTAAAATTGGCTCAAATTGCTGCAAAGTACAAAAAGTAACGCCTATCCAGAGGATAGGCACATAGCATTTATACCTCCATCTTCTCTGAAACCTCTAATGCATCATCAACCTCAACACCTAAATAACGAACTGTACTTTCCAGTTTACTATGACCAAGGAGCAATTGAACAACTCGCAAATTCTTTGTCTTTTGGTAAATCAAAGCCACTTTTGTTCGTCGCATCATATGAGTTCCATATTCCATCGGATCAAGACCGATAGAGGCCACCCATTTTTTTACAATTAATGCATATTGCCTCGTGGATAAGTGCTCAGATTTTGAAAAACGACTTTGAAAAAGAAAATCATAATAAGTTAGATTTTTTTCATTGATTAAATCGACTAAAGAATCACGAGTCTGTTCTGTAATTTCAAAATGAACAGGCTTCTTTGTTTTTTTCTGAGTGACTATGGTTCTTTTAACAATATTACCTCCATGCATAACATCATTTACTCGAAGAGTAACTAAATCACAGCCACGAAGTTTGCTATCAATAGCCATATTAAACAACGCAAGCTCTCGAATATTGTTCTCTATCTGGAGCCGAATGCGTATTCCCCATATTTCCTTTAGTTTTAAGGCAGGCTTTTGACCAATAACTTTTCCTTTATTCCAGGGTATTTGGGATTTTGACCGATTTTTAGAAGATTCCATAATAATTACCTCTATTTAATTGAGTAACAATTTTATTATGGTTGATATGTGTATTGTGGGCTTTTCTTTAAGGTAAGAACTGACCTTTTGCTGACATTTCAGGAAGTAATCATTTATTATCAAAAAACCTGATAGCGGCTATTTCCAATTGTTCAATATTGGATGCAAGAAGATTTTCTAATTCGATAGTATCGACCCTCTGGAGTCATTTTAAAATAATGACAAATGTGAAAAAGCTGCCAGTAAGAATTTACGAGTAGGAGCTTTCTTGTCCAAAAACCGGGCAAATTCAGTCAAAACAAGGTGTTTAGGATTTTCGAATCACTTTTTCTGAATTCTCTGCCTCCAATCACCAGAATCACCAAGAGTAGGCGCTTTAGGCGAAACAGCAAAAACACCATCATTCCCAATTTATAGATTGAAAAATGCCATTAAATTTCCTATCCTTAATTAGCTTTCCTTTATGTTACGAGAGCTTTGTTTTACGGGAGCTTTATTTAGGTAAGTTTCGTTTTTTCTTATAATGATTAATTAATCCATTGGTTGAGCAATCATGGTTAGTTACTTCATCATCATCGTCTAGTTGCGATAGTATCGTATTTGCAAGCTTTTTACCTAATTCAACACCCCATTGATCAAATGAGTTAATATCCCAAATAATCCCTTGAACAAAGATCTTATGTTCGTATAGCGCAATTAATGAGCCTAATGTTTTTGGGTTTAAGGTATCAAAAATAAAGGTACTGGTTGGTCTGTTACCGGGAAATATTTTATAGGGTAATAGTGCCTTAATTTGCGCTGCATTTAAGCCTTGTGCTTTTAATTCCGTAGTGACTTCTTTTTCACTTCGGCCTTTCATCATGGCTTCGGTTTGAGCAAAGACATTAGACATCAAGGCTTGGTGATGAGTCAGGTTTCGTTCCATATTATAAATGGGGGCTAAAAAGTCACAAGGCACTAACTTGGTGCCTTGGTGTAATAATTGGAAAAAAGCATGTTGAGCAGAAATCCCAATCTCACCAAATAATATGGGTCCAGTACTATAATTTACCTGCTTGCCATCACGATCAACGGATTTCCCATTACTTTCCATATCAGCTTGTTGTAGATAAGCAGGGAAACGGTGTAAATGTTGATCATAGGGCAGTATGGCAATCGTTTCACTGGCAAAGAAATTATTATACCAAATGCCCAATAAAGCCATGATAACAGGGATATTTTGTTCTAAGGGCGTGTCTTGAAAATGTTGGTCGACATCATCAGCACCGACTAAAAGTTGTTCAAAATTATCTGAACCGATAGCAATAACAATGGATAAACTAATGGAAGACCAGATGGAATAGCGTCCACCAACCCAATCCCACATTTTAAAAATATTACCCTCATTAATACCAAATTGTTTGGCTAATGTAATATTGGAGGTTACCGCACAAAAATGACGGTGAATAAATTCTTCACTACCCATTTTATTTAAATACCATTTTTTGGCTGTCTGTGCATTGACCATGGTATCTTGAGTGGTAAAGGTTTTTGATGAAATAATAAATAGGGTTGTTTCAGGATTTAGGTAAACAAGTGTATCATTGATGTGGTTTTCGTCCACATTAGAGACATAATGAATATTGATATCATGCAAGGTATAAGGTTTTAGCGCCTCATAAACCATTTGTGGTCCAAGGTGAGAGCCACCAATACCAATATTGACTATATCGGTAATGGACTGATTGGTGGCACCGCGCCATTGGCGAGTTCTAATCTTTTCGGCTAATTGTTTGACTCTTTCCCGCTCATAATGAATATCAGGTAAAATATTAACCCCATCAAGTTTAACTGGTTTACTTGATTGAGTCCTTAGCGCCATATGTAACACAGCGCGATTTTCTGTGTGGTTAATGGGTTCACCGTTAAATAATTTTTTTATCCAAGTCGATAAATTAACTTCTTCTGCAAGCTCTAATAAGAGTTTAAGGGTTTGATCGTTAATTCGGTTTTTAGAATAGTCATATAAAATATCATCTAACATTAATGAATATTTATTAAAACGTTCTGGATCGTTTGCAAACATATCCCGCATTTCTTCATTTTTAATAGATGAAAAATGCTCTTCTAATTTCTGCCAGGATTTTAGTTTTCTCATATGGTTTTGTATACTCTCAAATAGATATTTTTTTAGTCTAAAGCACTATTAATCAATTAACAATATGATACACTTTAGATATTACAATTTCACTAATTTTACCCAAAAACTACTACTATGAAAAAATCTGAAATTGGACTAGCTGAATAGCTCCATAAGTAATTTTCGTTTAGTGGTGAGTGAGTCTATAGGACAGGGAATTCCTTTGTTTTCTTTATCGGGTGCTTTATCAGGCTTTGAAGCCATCACCAATGAACGAACTTCGGCTAATTTTATTCAGGCTTTAAGAGATTCGTTCGGCGCACATACTTTTTTACGTACTGATCGAGAAGGTACTTTCCATGCTGATTGGTCAAAAAATGGAAAGCTTACATCACTGTGAATTGTGAATATGAGCTGTAAATATGAACTTTTAATATGAACTATGAACTAAAAAAATTTGAGACAGTAATTAAAGACACCCATAAAAAATCCCGCTATCACATATAGATATACCGATACTGACCGTTATGGATAAACTCCCTGCTTTTGTATTTTTTTAGAAAACTCACTTAACCAAGTCGCAAATAACCTAAGTTAGAAAATTGTTCGTTTAATTCTTTGTATTTTTTTACACGCAGTAATGTATCACTTTTAGTCATAATTTTTTCCGTTATTTAGCCGCCGTCATCAAATTTCTCTATAATCTCTTCGTTTTTATCGAGATAGTTAAGGTCATACCTAATCTCATAATCATCACAGATACCAAGTTGTTCAATGTAGTCATAAATTTTGTGTTCTGGATGAAGACAGTTACCCGTAATATCACGAGCAATGTGCGAATGCTCGCAGGTTTCACAACATTTAAAAAACTGTACTCGATAAGTTGGAATCTTTTTCATTTTTTTATCCTTCCGATAGTTATTTAAGGTGTTTATTAAGCTCCTCACCACTCAATAATGAACAAAAACGACTTGCAGCTTTACAATTTAAAATTATGGGTTCAATTGGTGTTTTTCTAGGTTCCCAAATAACACGAACTTCCTGCTGGTATTCATATGACGGATCTTTCATTAAAGCCGGATGATGGTTGTTAGGCTTTGAGTGGTGTGAGCTCTGCTCAATATAAATGCACTTTGCGGCACGATGTCCGGGACGTATATTCCCTTTTTTTCGTAGGCAATAATTCAACGCATTAAGAAATCCATTAATGTCATCAATTCTTAGAACTGTATCGCTTTCAAATGCTTCCATTGCTTCATGATTTATCGTGTCAGTCAAACAATATTGTACGTCATCAAACCAAGTTGGATAAACTGCTACTAGATTTAAGAGAGGGTTTAGCCCATCTGTTCTAGTTGTTTAAGTAAGTGTAATAGTTTTTTCTACGTAATGCCATCGTGTTTTGTTTGATCATTGTTCGGCTGTCTAATATTGCCTGTCCACGCCCATAATCCTAAATTAATCAGTTGAATCGTAGCGAGAGCGATCACCAAAAGTAGGCTCCACGAGGAGAGGTGCTGTAGATTCAAGGCTTTGCAGGTTATTTTGGATTTATTCGTAGTCACCCTACGGGTGAATTCAAAATGCTCTGAAAAGTCTTGAAGATTCAGTGCCTTGGACGCTCGCAGTAGGTTTAACTGATTAATTTAGGATAATACACATCCGCCGGAGTTAAATTATTCAGTGATTCATGATAGCTCTGGCAATTAAATAAGGAATTGCCAATTATTCCGCTAAGTACAAGGAGCAAACATTGTATGATGGTTTGAATTTTTACCGAAAGAAAAAACTCAGGTATTTCTTTACCCAGTCGGTTTTGACCTAAACCGGCCATTGAAGAGTTTGCCTACTGTATTGTGTTGTTTCCAGATACCGGCCATTCAGAATCATTCAAAAATATAATGTATGAAGATTTTCAAAATTAGAACTAAGAGCACATACCGG
>WTAX01000275.1 GCA_013139395.1 Gammaproteobacteria bacterium
TATTGCCTGGATATACTTATTCTGAAATAATTGCTGATTTAGATGCTATTTCAGATAAAGTCGCTTAGATGGCATTAGCCAGCTTAAAAGAAACCTGCCTGTTAATTCAGTCAGGTTTTTTTGTCTCGGACAATAAAAAGTTAACATCAAGAATCTTCTTTAGTGTCCTGAAGTCAAGCACTGCACGAAGCAAAAAGTCCCTCTGTGCCTGCAGCTTGATTTATCTTCAATGTGTTGATCGGGATGTTTGAGATAGCTCAACGATGAGTAACCTGTACCAAAGTCATCTACTGCCAGCGATACCCCCAGACTTCGCAAGTCCTCCAATACCTCAATAACTTTCTTAGGATTACTCATCAATACACTTTCGGTGTTCTCAAGCTCCAGACTCTCCGCCTTAAGCCCGGACTGCGCCAATACCTGAGTGACCATTTCAGCTAATCTTCCTCGCTGGATCTGTAATCCGGATACATTGACTGAATATTCTGGTAGAAAGTTATCTTATGACCTAATAGCCCACTTTTTGAGGTTTTATATTACTAAAATAATTATTGCCAAACATAGTAAAAATAGTAAAAATAGTAATACTGAGCTTAGACCAGCTATTAATTTTTTCAGCTGGCATAGATACAAACTCTAACTTAATCCGTGAGCATTATTGTGAAGATTTACAAAATCCGTGAATTCAAATGAAATACATCAGTAAAAATCACTTATTACTGATACTTTATATCATCAGTATTACATTAATTTATTTTACTCTGGAAAATATAAAAGAAGTAGAAACTGAAAAATTTAAAGAGAAAAACTATGAAAACACAATCAATAAGACAAAACAGTATTTAAAGACACTGATTCTTGAGAAGAAAAATGCCACTTTAAGTATAGGGATTACTTTGGCATCTAACAGAGATATCATAAATTTTCTAAAACACCCGGAAGAAAACCGGGTTAATTTAAAATCTATCTCCAGGAATTTAAGAAAACATACCAACTTTAAAAATCTGTGGTTTCAAATTATATCTAAAGAGGGTACTTCACTGCAAAGGAGCTGGATAGACAAAAAAGGTGATAACCTGCTCAATAGCCGTATTGATATTAATAAAATGATAAAAAACCCAAAAGTCATGTCAACCATCAGTACTGGAAAATTTGATATGACTTATAAATCCATACTGCCTGTTTATGATGAAAAGCACAATTTTATTGGTATTGTTGAGATTTTAAGTCACTTTAATTCAATCTCAAAAAAATTAAAAAAGAAAGGTATAGAGTCTGTTTTTCTGGTTGATAAGCGTTATAAAAAACAACTCACCCATCCTTTCACCAAAATATTTGTCGGTGATTATTATGTTGCCAATTTAGATGCAGATTTAACTATTTTAAGACATTTGAAAAAAGAGGGAGTAGAGTCACATCTGGAGAAATTCAAACATAATAACTATCATTTTGATAATAAAAATCACTTATTAGCCGGATATTACCATCTACCTGATATCAATGGCGATCCTATGGGACATTTACTATTATATAAACCTTTAACAAAAGGAGATACTTTAACAACCCAGAGTATTAACAGCACATATAATCTCTATATTTTTATTGGCATCATACTTCTGAGCATTTTATTTTTTATTATTTATGAAATCAATCCAACAATAGAAGAAGAAAAACAACAACTAAAAAAACCAGCTTTACTATTAATAATAGCCTATCTGCTATTTTCTGCTGCTATTTATCAATTATTACATTACAAGCTGGATTCTGAAATAACAAAGTATAAAGATTTAGAACTAACAAGTGCCATCAACAAATATAATTTAATTTATGATAAAAACAAAGAGGTAGCAGAGGTTATATATACTCTCCTGATAAACAATCAACAGGTACTGGACTTAATTAAAAACAACAAAAGAATAGAGTTATATCATTTGCTCCATGATAAATACAAAGTAATGTTAGAAAAATTTCATATCAGACAAATTCATTTTCATAAAAAAGACTCCAGCAGTTTTCTAAGAATGCATCGACTCAATAAGTTTGGTGATAGTCTCAAAGAGATTAGACCGAGTGTCGAATATGTCAACACTTATCTTAAAGCGTTTGATGGCTTTGAAGAAGGCAGAATATACAATGGTTTCCGATATGTATTTCCTCTTATTGACAAAGACAGCAATCATTTAGGCAGTGTAGAAGTGAGTTTTGATGCATACAAATTTATTAGTATTTTTATGCAAGAACATGATATAAAAGCCAACTTTCTTATACGAAAAGATATCGTACATAAAAAACTTTTTAAAAATGAAAAAACAAACTATATATCAAGTCCGGTTCCAGGATTTTACTTTGATAAATTAATTCTGGAAAAACTAAAAGTATCAAATATAAACAGTGTACAAGGCCAGAAAACACAAGAGGAATTATTAGATATAAAAAATTATATACTAAAGGGTGAACCTTTTATAAAGCACTTTAAAAGTACCAATGAGTTAGTGTCAATTATTCCACTGATGAATAAACTGGATGGCAATGTTGTTGGCAGCATACACATCACTTCCAATAATAAGAATATCATTGACAAACAATTTAATGCCAGGCTTATTCTTATCGTTTCACTCATTGTCTTATCCTTTATTTTTCTATTTATCTATCGTGAGATAATAACCAGACTCAAAGCTGAAAATCTGGCTTTTAAATCTAAAAAAATACTTGATTCTCAGGAGTCACTGGTCATTATTACCGATGGCCAAACAATGATAGAAGCCAATAGATCGTTATTAGACTATTTTGGATATCAATCAATTGAAGACTTTTTATTTGAACATCAATGTGTTTGTGAATACTTTGAAGCTGAAGAGGGTAAAAATTACTTACTATCAAAGGTTAACGAAATAACCTGGCTTTCATTTGTTTTAAATAGTAAAGCAGTACACAAAGTAAAAATGACCAATACTCTTGGTCAATCAAAAATATTTAAAATAGAACATCATCATTTTTCACAAGATCATCAACAATACATTATCTCTTTTTTGGACATTACCGATATTGAGAACATGAATGATTTATTAGAAAAAAAAATCTCTATCGCAATTAAGGAGAATCGTGATAAGGATCAAATCGTGCAGGAACAAGCCAAACTGGCTTCCATGGGTGAAATGATAGGTGCCATTGCACATCAATGGAGACAGCCTTTAAATGAGTTAAATATCAATATTCAAAACCTTGATGATGATTATGAAGATGGCCTGATAGATGAGAATTTTATTAATCGCTTTATTAAGGAAAATAGAAAAATCATTCTTTTTATGTCTAAAACTATTGACGACTTTAGAAACTTTTTTAGAATCGATAAAATAAATGAGAAATTTAGTATAAAAGAGTCCATTGAATCAATTATTTCTATTCAATCCGCACAATTAAAACATTACAATATTCAACTTTCAATTGATGGTAATGATTTTAATATTAATGGTTTTAAAAGTGAATTTCAGCAAGTTATTCTTAATATTGTTAATAATGCTAAAGATGCTGTACTGCAAAAACAGATTGAAAATGGTCAAATCAAGATCCAGTTATTACATGAAAACAGTAAAAATAAACAGATCACAATAACAGATAATGCTGGTGGAATACCTGATCATATTCTGGATAGAATTTTTGAGCCTTACTTTACCACTAAGGAGCAAGGCAAAGGGACTGGCATCGGCCTGTATATGTCCAAGATGATTATCGAAACTAATATGAATGGAAAAATTAATATTAAAAATACAGATGAAGGTGCAGAGTTTAGCATAAGGTTTGATGATGAGTAACTATTCAAAAATATCCACCATACTCTATGTTGAAGATGAAGAGGGTGTAAGAAAAGGCTATGAAAAAGCACTCAATCGGTATGCAAAAGAGCTTTACGTTGCCTGTGATGGCGAGGAAGGACTTTCCTTATATATACAATATCAACCTGACATTGTCATCACTGACATTAATATGCCTAAAATGAATGGTATTAAAATGTCAAAAGCCATTAAGAAAATTAATCCTGAGCAGCAAATTATTATCACCACAGCTCATAGTGAAACCGGTTATTTTATCGAAGCCATTGAGTTGCAAATCAATAGCTATCTATTAAAACCGGTTGATAAAAATATTTTAAAAAAGAAAATACTTGAAATTGCAAAAGTTCAAAAACTTAATGATGAAGTCAATGCAAAACAGGCATTAATGGAAGAAATTGCCAACCTTCAAAATAATATGCTGGTTGTTTATGATGAAGCAAATATCCCGATCTTTGCTAATAAACCATTCCTGAGTTTTTTTAATGTTAAAGACATTGAAGAATTTTCCAAAAAAATTCACAATTTAAGAGATACATTTATAAAACAGGATGATGTCTATTCTTATGATAATACGAATAATATTCATTGGACAGTCGAACTGGAACAATTGGCTGAAGATAAAAGACTCGTCTCAATCAATGCTCACAAAATATTTGAAAATACCTGTTCTATCCCACAAACATTTTTAGTTAATATCAAAAAAGTAGCGATAACTAATCATAAAATTTGTACTTTTTCAGAAATTACCAGTATCACCACAAAGAAAAAAGAATTTGAAATAAAAGCGTTTATTGATGAATTAACGCAAATTCCAAATCGTGCAAAATTTAATCAGGTACTTAATAAAGAGATTGAACGATACCATCGATATAAGCAGGAATTATCACTTATTATATTTGATATCGACTATTTTAAACAATTCAATGATACCTATGGACATCAGCTTGGGGATGTTATTTTATGCGAATTGACTCAACTTGTTGGCAATCGGGTTAGAACAAACGATCTATTTGCTCGCTGGGGTGGAGAGGAATTTATTATTATACTGACCAATACCGATCTCACGTCTGCACGCTCTTTTGCAGAAAATATCAGACTGTCTGTCAAGCAACACAGCTTTAAAAATGATTTAAAACTCACCTGTAGTTTTGGTGTCGCCACAATAAACACAGAGGATAATGAAGAAAGCTTCATAAAAAGAGCTGACGAAGCTCTTTATCAAGCGAAACAAAGCGGACGGAATAAAGTAAATTATCAGTAATCAGGAGCCTGTCTGCAAATCACTTATAGTCATCACAGGATGAAAAAAATAAGCCGGCTGCTCATAAGGGTGCTCGCGCAATAAAGTCTCCACCACCTTACGGATCAATTGATCTTCACACACCATTTCAACTTTGAATTCAGCAAGTTGTTCTAATTGATCTATTTTGCCTATTGTCGGTTTACTACCCTTCTGAGCTCGAAACTGCCCATGACCTAAAACTTCCCAGCAGCACTCATCATAGCGGCCTGTCTTTCCTGCACCACAAGCAAATAGAGCCTGTTTAACCCGTTCATGAGCATCAGCCGGGATGTAATAACTTATAGAATACATGTTTTATTACTCAACTTTTTTATTCAAAAGATGTTTTATTAAAAAGACGTTTTGCTTAACAGAAGATTACCGACAGGATCAACTTCACACACCCAGTCTGGTTCAAGCCAGGTGGTTGATACACGTTCAACGATCAGTGCAGGCCCCTTAATTTTATGACCATAGGACAACTTTTCTCTTTGATAAATGGAGACTGCAGCATCAATACCATAAAGAGTTCTTTGGCTAGTGACTACTGCCTTATTAGTGGCCAAAGGCAATTTTGGTAAGGTTAATACGACTGGAGAAGCTGATACTTTTACTCTGAGATTAACTAATTCAATCGCTTGATTATGCTGGTGCCCATAGCGCTTTTGATGTAAATCATGGAATGCCTGCACGCTTTCATGCAACTCAGACCAGGGGACGCTCAGTGTATACGACTGACCTGAATAACGTAGATCGACTGAATAATAAATTTTAATCTCAGCTTTATCAATGCCTTCTGAAGTTAATTCAGCCACCCCTCTGTCTGCTAATATTGTTAATTGTTCATTAAGCTGAGCTTCACCCGCCAATTCCAGCAACGTGTTAATAGTGTGTGATAAGTCTCTGCTATGTGGTGCGACGACCATACCAAAAGCAGATAAAACGCCGGCATGTATGGGCACCATTGCCTGAGACATTTGTAAGTTTTCAGCCAGGGCACATACGTGTAAGCCGCCGGCACCACCAAAGGGAACCAGTACCAGAGTTTTAGGATCAATACCACGTTGTATGGACATGACTCGCAATGCCCGGGTCATGTGCTCATTAGCAACCTGAATGATGCCTGATGCCGTTTCCTCGACAGCGTTATGCGCAGATGATAGTGATAATTGTGTTGCCAGCTTTGCAATAGCACATTGAGCTGCACCTTCATCCAGTTGCATAGCACCGCCTAAAAAAGCATCACCTGATAAACGCCCCAAAATGAGATTGGCATCAGTCACAGTGGCCTGCTGTCCTCCCTGACCATAACAGGCCGGCCCCGGACTCGCACCTGCTGATTGCGGGCCAACCTGTAATATACCGCCTTCATCAACCCATGCAATAGAACCACCACCCGCACCAATGGTATGCATATCGACCATGGAAATAGCAACTGGATAATCACCAATATGACCTTCACTGGTGAGTTGCAGTTCACCTTCAATCACAGCAACATCGGTTGACGTCCCTCCCATATCAAAGGTGAGTACACTCTCATTATGAAAAGGGTTATTATGAAAAGAGTGATTAGACTGACCAGCAGCAATGTATTTTGCTCCAGCAAGGCCGCCTGCCGGCCCGGACAACAACATTCGCACGGCATGATCAGCTGCTTTTTCTGCGGCAATAGTACCGCCAGAGCTTTGCATAACAGAGAGTTGAGCAGGTTGAACGCCTGTTGCCAGGCGCTTTAAATAACCTTGAACCAGAGGACCAACCCAGGCATTTAACCAGGTTGCAATACCTCTTTCATATTCTTTATATTCGGGTAATACTTCTGAGGAGCGGGATATAAATAAGTCCGGAAAGGCTTGTTTCAGACTTTGTTCAATACGACATTCATCCTCATCATTCAAAAAGGAAAATAATAAATTAATGGCAACCGACTGAGGCTGATGTTCACTGATAAAGTCATTTAGTTGTTGTAATTCATCATTGGCTAATGACTGACGATTATTACCATCAGCATCCACTCGACTGGTCACTTCATAACATAATGAGGCCGGTACAGGCGGTGTTTCCGGTTCAGGTGTTAGATTATACAGCTCTTTACGTGCCTGGCGGCCAATAGTCAGGATATCTGACAGACCTTTATTACTAATATAAGCCGTCTTAACACCTTTTTTTTCTAACACCGCATTGGTTGCCACGGTGGAACCATGTACTATGGATAAATTATCCAGTTGTGTTTCCAGACCAAGTTCTTTGATCCCCTGTAAAATAGCCTGTTCCGGTGCATGAGGCGTGGATAATACTTTATGAATGGTCAAATTCCCCTGTTCATAATAGACAAAATCCGTAAATGTACCCCCGGTATCAACACCAAGCACACGTAATTGTTCAGATGAATGATGAGCAGACTTTATCTTAGGCACGGTAAAAACTCGTTATTTATAAGCTGTCGCCGACAATTAAGACAGGATAAAGCTGACTATGATGTCAATTTCACCTCTGCTTAATACGGCTTTAAAGAGGTGTATACTAACATACAAGCATGCTACAATTTAATGCTTAAAAAACAGTAACTACTCTGTTAGTTACAAAAAAACATATAAATGATAATTGAAAACATGGACAGTGAAGTTTTAATTGAAGTAAACCAGCTTTCACGCCACTATCGCAGCAGTAAGCACAACAGTAAGCGTGGTAACAAGCATAGCGGCTCTCGTGATGGTTATTCTATTGCCGTTGATAATATCAGCTTTACCCTGCAGCGTGGTGAGGTCCTTGGCTTTCTGGGACCTAATGGCGCAGGCAAGTCTACTACCATGCAGATGCTCACTGGTAATCTGGCGCCTACTCATGGCAGTATTAAGATTGCCGGTATGGATTTAATGGACAATCCCATTGAAGCCAAAGCAAAGATCGGCTATCTGCCTGATACCCCGCCGCTTTACAAAGAGCTCAGCGTCGATGAATATCTTATCTATTGTGCTCAATTAAATCGCATTAGCAAAGGTGCAATAAAATCAGCAGTTAATATGGCCAAAGAGCGTTGCGGCCTGACGGAGCATGGTAGACGAGTTATCAATAATCTCTCCAAAGGATATCAGCAGCGTGTGGGTATTGCTCAGGCAATTATTCATTCTCCGGATATTGTTATTTTAGATGAGCCCACTGTGGGTCTTGATCCCATTCAAATGATTGAAATTCGTAAACTGATTAAAGAGCTGGGAGAGTCCCATAGCGTCATGATTTCAAGCCACATTTTGCCTGA
>WTAX01000051.1 GCA_013139395.1 Gammaproteobacteria bacterium
CGCTGGGTAAAGTCACCTATGGTGATGTATTTCATCAGAATGAAGTTGAGATGTCTGCCTATAATTTTGAACAGGCACCGGTTGATGCATTATTTAGCCAGTTTGATCACCTTGAAGCAGAAAGTAAGCGCCTGATAGAAGAAAATCTACCGCTGCCTGCTTATGAAATGATGATAAAAGCTTCTCATGCATTTAACCTACTGGATGCGCGTCATGCTATCTCGGTGACTGAACGAGCGCGTTTTATTGGGCGGGTACGGGGCTTATCAAGAGCGGTTGCACAAGCGTATTTTGATCGCCGTGAAGCATTGGGCTTTCCTATGCTTAATAAGAAAAAAGTAGATAATAACTGGGTTTAGTAAATAAAGTTATTACTGCAATATCATAGAAACAGTCAGATAAAGAATTATAGAAGAGTCAAAACAGTGTCAGATAAAAAAGATTTGTTAATAGAATTAGGAACTGAAGAGCTGCCGCCTAAAGCATTAAAAGGTTTAGCTCAGGCTTTTCAAAATGGCGTCGCCAAAGGTTTTGTTGATGCTGATTTGAGTTATGAGGCAATAAAAGTCTATGCCACACCGCGCCGTCTTGCTCTACTGGTCACGCAATTGGCTGTTACTCAGCCGGATAAATCAGTTGAACGTCGCGGACCTGCTCTGCAAGCTGCATTTGATGATGAAGGCTGCCCCACAAAAGCCGCTCAGGGATTTGCAAAATCCTGTCATGTTGAAGTTGAGCAATTGACTAAACTGGAAACAGATAAAGGCGCCTGGCTTGCCTATACGCTGGAAGAAAAAGGCAAACCAGCTGCTGAGCTTATCCCGGCTATTTTTCAGGCGGCATTAGATAAATTGCCGATTCCGAAAAGGATGCATTGGGGGGAGCTGGATGCTCTTTTTGTTCGTCCGGTTCATTGGGCTGTTATCCTCTTTGGTGACGAGGTAATTCAAGCTGATATTCTTAGTGTTAAGGCTTCAAATAAAACCCGTGGACATCGCTTTCATGCGCCAGCGCCCATCACTTTATCGGTCCCTGCTGACTATGAAGCCCAGTTAAAAGAAAAAGGTATGGTGATTGCTGACTTTGATGATCGCCAAAGCCTTATTCGTCAACAAATTATTGCTGCGGCAGAAAAGGCTGGTGGTCAGGCGGTTATTGATGCTGATTTACTTGATGAAGTGACCAGTATGGTTGAGTGGCCCAGTGTCATTGTTGGTGAATTTGAGCCGCATTTTCTGGATGTGCCGGCAGAAGCACTGATTTCAGCCATGAAAAAACATCAAAAATATTTTCACATGGTGGATGATAAGCAGCAATTAATGCCTTATTTTATTACCATAAGTAATGTGGAAAGCTCAGATCCTGAGCAGATTAAAAAAGGTAACGAACGAGTTATTCGTCCACGTTTATCAGATGCCAATTTCTTCTGGGCACAAGACAAAAAGAATCCTCTTGAAGATAAATTAGAGCGTCTTAAAAACGTCGTGTTCCAAAATAAACTGGGCAGCGTTTATGATAAAACACTGCGTGTTACTGAACTGGCAGAAGTCATTTCCCGGTCATTGAATAGTGATGTGACCCTGGCCAAACGCGCTGCGCGTCTGGCCAAATGTGATTTAATGTCCGAAATGGTTAATGAGTTCCCGGATTTACAAGGTATTATGGGACGTTATTATGCGCTCAATGATGGTGAAGATAATGCTGTCGCTATAGCGCTTGATGAGCAATATATGCCGCGTTTTTCCGGTGATAACACGCCTGCCTCAGTAACTGGTCAGGTATTATCAATTGCTGAACGCATTGATACCCTGATGGGTATTTTTGCCGTTGGGCAAATTCCCAGCGGTGATAAGGATCCGTTTGCCTTAAGACGTGCAGCACTGGGTCTGTTACGTACCATTATTGAAAATAAACTGGTACTTGATATTCCCGCAATATTAAAAAAATCAGCTACACTGTTCCCTTCAGAAGTGAATGCGGATAACGTCTGTGACGCAGTTTATCAATTTATGCTGGATCGTTTAAAAGGTTATTTTGCCGATCAGTCAATCAGTAGCGATGTGTTTGATTCAGTAACAGCCTTAACACCTGCCGAGCCTTATGACCTTGCCTGTCGCATTGATGCGGTGAATCAGTTTAAACAACTGGATGCTGCTGACTCTTTAGCTGCGGCTAATAAGCGTATTGCTAATATATTGAAAAAACTTAAAGGCGATATTCCGACTGAAATTAATAGTGACTTGTTTGCCGAAGATGCAGAAAAGCACTTAGCCGAGCAGCTTACAGCCGTTTCTGCACGAGTAGAGCCGTTATTAGCTCAAGCGCTTTATACCGATGCGTTGACTGAGTTATCTGAGTTAAGAGATGTGGTAGATCAATTTTTTGATGATGTGATGGTGATGGCTGATGATGAAGCCTTAAAAAATAACCGTATTGCTTTATTAGGTCAGTTACAAGGGCAATTTATGCAAGTGGCTGACTTGTCTCTGCTGCAGGAAATAAGATAAAAAACTCAATTAATCAACTATGCAGAAATTAATTATTCTTGATCGGGATGGTGTGATCAATCAGGATTCAGATAACTACATAAAAACAGTTGATGAATTCATCCCCATTCCAGGGAGTCTTGAAGCCATTGCCCGACTCTGTCAGGCTGGTTTTTCTGTGATGGTTGCCACTAATCAATCGGGTATTTCCAGACAGTTTTTTACCCTTGATACGCTTAAAGCCATGCATGACAAACTACAGTCACTACTGGCACCTTTAGGCGGTAAAGTCGAACGCTTTTATTTTTGCCCGCACGGGCCTGATGAACATTGTGATTGTCGTAAACCAAAACCGGGAATGATAAGACAGATAGCAAAGGATTTTTTTACTGGCCTGGATGCGAATAATCAATCACAACAACTGGCTAATGTGTTTGTTGTGGGTGATTCACTGCGTGATTTAGAAGCAGGCAGTGCTGCCGGTGCAAAGATTGCTCTGGTGAAAACAGGTAAAGGTTTGAGAACTCTGCAAAGCATCTCAAACGATAATTTACAACAGTATTCACAACTGCCTGTTTATAATGATCTGGCTGATTTTACTGATCATTTATTAGCGCAAAACCAATCATAATTACTTATTAAAAAAACGACAGAGATAATAGTATGGGTTATATTCGTTCAACGTTATATTTAATGTTTATGTGGTTAACGATCCCTATCGCCACAAGTATCTTTCTAATTGCCTACCCCGTACCTTATAAATATCGTTCTAAACTAATTTCCAGCTGGTCACGTGTTACCTTGCATGTACTAAGCTTTATTTGCGGCTTAAAATTTGAGATCACTGGTCAGGAGAATATACCGGATAAACCTTGCATTATCTTTTGTAAACATCAGTCCACCTGGGAAACCATGGCACTGCAGCTGCTATTTACCCCGCAGGTATGGATCCTTAAACGGGAATTATTATGGGTACCTTTTTTTGGCTGGACACTGGCGTCAATGAAATCCATTGCGATTGATCGCAGCAGCGGCAAGAAAGCACTTAAACAAGTGGTAGAGCAGGGCACACAGCGTTTGAATGAAGGTAACTGGGTGGTTGTTTTTCCAGAAGGGACACGCACTCGTCCCGGTGATAAGCCAAACTATAAAATTGGCGGTGCAATGCTGGCTAATAAGTCAAAATATGATGTGTTGCCCATTGCCCATAACGCTGGAGAATTCTGGCCCAAAGGCCAATATGTGAAAAAAGCAGGTACTATAAGAATGGTTATTGGTCCGGTGATTAAAAGCAGTGAGCTATCAACCAAAGAGATTAGTCATGCAGCAGAAGGCTGGATTGAATCAACACTTAAAGAGGTTTATGAAAAGACCTATTAAAGCGGGTCTTGGTCTTTTAGCTTTTTTAGCTTTTTTTTAAAAACAAAGCCACATCCTTTTCGGGAAAGCTCAGGCTTGATCCCCAATAGTCTGCCAGCCATTGAAATGTTTCTATTGAAAAGAAACATACATGAGTCAGATCATTTTTGTAATGCCAGTGAGAAAAAGCCTCCTGATCAATGACTCGTTTAGTCATAATACCCAATATGCCACCGGGTTTTAAGCAAGACCAGAGTCGTTCAAGCTCTTCTGCCGGCTGATGTAAATGCTCAACCACTTCAGAGGCGGTGATAAAATCATAATCTTGCTCTAAGACTTTGTTATCAGGTGCATAGAATACGTCATAAATATTCATTTGATGACCTGCTTCTTCAAGCATGACTGAAAGCGTGGGGCCGGGACCGGAACCAAAATCCAGACCATGACTCTGCGGTGATATATGTTGTTGTAAAGGTGTAAACAGGCGGCTGAGAAAATGTCGATAATAAGGATCATCAGGTGAGTTTTTATGGTGATCATACATCGTTTTTTCTTTTTCTAATGACAAAAATTGCTGTGCTGGTACAAACACCAGTAAGCAATTTGAGCATCGATAATAATCACGTTTGTCCTGATAAAATAAGTCTGTGACTACTGTTTTACATAATGGGCAATGATGTTCTAAGGACTTATTAGTCATCAATAGAAAATTCAATACGTTCAGCCAATGTCTCTAATGCCTTACGGGCGCAGGCGGCATCTTTATCGCCGCCGGGGGCACCACTGACTCCCACGGCACCGATATTATAACCACCGGCTATAATTTTAAGACCGCCTTCCATAACAATCAGGCCGTCAATATGATTAAGCTCTTGTTGTATGTCAGCACGGGCTTTTTTAAAGGCTCCACTATCTGTCCAGGCCATAACCGTCATATTAGCCTTACGCTCAGCAATTTCCAGGGTAAAACGTGAAGCTCTGTCATCACGCAATGCAGCGCGTTTAAGACCAAAGCGATCAACAACCACTGCACTGATATGAAAACCATCTTTGCGGCAGGCTATAATGGTTTCGGAGGCAATATCACGGGCTAACTCCATGCCAATACTTTTATCAACAATAATGTCTCCTGCTGAGACTGATATCGACAGTAAAACAAGCAGTAAACTATAGATGGTTTGTGTTAGGATATTTTTGTTCATTTTTAATGGTCTCAGGATATGGTTTAAAATTCAGATGTCATACAATTGAAATACAAACATCATATTATGTCAATTTTAAATTTATATCATCAATAATTGTATTATTAGTGATTGGTGAGTAGAAAAGGAAGGATTTCTCTTTGATAGAACAAAACTGGAAAAATAGTATCACCGAACAACGTATTTTGTTGGCACAGTCACTTTCTATGCCATTAAAACAGTTGGCGGAAGAATTTGCTGAGATCAGCTTAGAGCAAAAAAATATTGACGCAAAGCTATTAGAGGCGTTTGCGCAAATTCCTTACTGCACTTTTCTTTATGTGCTGGATAGCAATGGCATACAAATTAGTTCAAATATGAGTAAGAGTGGTTTGCTTAGTGAGCACTTTGGGCGTGACCGTTCAGAGCGACCTTATATGAAGGAAATCGTTCCAGAAGAAGATTTTTTGTTATCTGATGCTTATATCAGCCTGAATTCCATACGTCCTTCAGTGACAGCATTGCAGGTAATAAAAAATGAAAAGGCTGTGTTAGGTTTTTTAGGTGCTGATTTTGATATACGTGACCTGCCAATTACAACACAACTTTATCAGGAATCAGATAAGTGGCGGCAAATTAAAGGTGATCCTGCTATTCGCAGTATGGTCTTTCAACAATGTCGGGTTGAAAGCTTATGGGACAAGAATAGCAATCAGGTCTTTGCTATTCTTGAAGAGCTATTTACTCAGAGAGGTATGTTTCAGGGAGTGTTTCATTTTTCCAGCAGCCGGGCAACAGTCTGGGTTATTGATGATCCCTATCGCTATCGAATATTAGATCAGGAAGCCTTGAGTGATACCGACATTTGCATGGCTTATCCCAATAAGGTTTACCCAGAGGATGCAGTGATACCGCAAGACAAAATCCAATTGATTTTTGCAGCAATGAAAAAATTGCGTATGGCTGATGAGACGATTTATTTGCGCTCGGCATCCATTAATATTTTTAATGGTTTGATTAGCCTGACCTTTTCATGTGATGGCTCACATTACATGCCATACCATGAATTTTTAGATAAAGATTTATCATTTTGGGGAGCATAGTGAGCAGTCTCATTTAATAGACTGCATATTTAAATGGATAGTGAATAAAAAGTTCTGCACAATTAAAATCCCTGTTCCAGTAGGCATCACCACAGAGTTTGACTCCCTGTTGAAAAAAATAGTCTATAAAAGGATTTGTTGAGTGACGTGCTGCATCAATTACCCGGGATTTATCGGGAAGAATTTGATAGGGTGATACACGATAATCATGACTGCTGATATGGCGAGTCTTTAATAGATTAAGTAGTGCATAGGTTTCTTGTTCATGCTCTAAGGTTAAAGATAACGAACCAATAATCGCATCAATCCCTTTATTTTTTGAATGTTGAATAAGACCATTCCAAACAAGGCTGGCCAGCTCTTTGTTATTGTATGCCTGATCTATAACTAAGCGGCTAATCTCCATATAAAATGTTTGATTATTAAACAGGTGGTTGAGATTAAAGCGGGTTTCACAATAGTATCCGCCAATTTTGTATGCTGTATAAGTGTCGATCAGGCGGACATAGGCAACGACATGATCATTGTTTTTATCAATAACAACCAAATGCTCAGCAAAGCTGTCATACCCGTCATGAATAATGATCTGCTGCTGTTTTATTAATTGTTTAGAATGAGCTGTATTGTTTTTGAAACTAGTTTTATCCATTAAATTATCTAAATAATTAGCATGGAATTTCAGGCGAAGCTTTTTGGCCTTATTTAAAATAAGTGAATCTTGTGTAATAAGTACTTCAAAGTGTGGTTTATGGGGGTAATGAAAATTTTCAGCATTTATTATTTGCTTATCATTACTCACGGAGTGAATTGTTTGCATGGCTTGTGACCTCTTTTGCTTGTTGGATTAGCAACAATATAATCACAAGGTATTGCAGTTTGATGACAAATAATTTTAAATTAAAGATTACACTGTAATTAATTTATATGCCTCCAGAGAATCCTTGCTGACGCCATGCTTCATAGCTGATAATGGCGACTGCATTGGATAAATTTAAACTACGACTATTTTCCATCATCGGGATCCTTAAGCGTTGCTCAGGGGCGATACTTTGCATGACATCATCAGGCAGGCCGTGTGTTTCAGAGCCAAATAATAAGACATCACCTGGCTGATAGTCGAGCTGATCATGAGGTCTGCTGCCCTTAGTGGTACAAGCCAGGATACGACGACCTTTGACTGCTTGTAAAAAAGCATCATAGTCTGCATGTCGGGTCACATTAGCCAAATCATGATAATCCAGCCCGGCTCGTCTGAGCTTTTTTTCTTCAAAGTCAAAACCAAGTGGTTCAATCAAATGCAGGGCACAACCATTGTTAGCGGCCAAACGGATAATATTGCCTGTATTGGGGGCAATGCGGGGTTCATAGAGAGCGATATGGAACATAATAGTTAGTGTTTATTTAATTGAAGGAATAAATTAGTATTTTACGGTGTGCCCTAAAGGTGGTCAAATCTAATGGGGAGTTTTTATAAAGGATTAACAGTTACATCATAACCAAGAAGGCTATTGATGGTTGATTTTGTGTTATCAATCGAGCCGGTTGTATAGTAGTTAATAGAGCCGCTCACTGCTTTGTTTTTACTACTTTCCTGCTCAAGTACACGCTTAAGTTGTTCTGCAATGGCATAACTGGTGTCAACGAGCTGTATGGACGGCCCCATAATTTTTTTGATCTGTGTTATTAGAAAAGAATAATGGGTACAGCCAAGGACAATAGTATCTACCTGTTTTTTTTCTAATATGCTGAGATACTTTTTCAATAATTGCATTGTGTCCGGATCATCCAGTAAACCAGCCTCCACTTGATCTGCTAATCCGGGACAGGCCTGATTGTGTACATTAACGCTATCACCAAAACGCTGTCTTAATTCAGAATAACGTGTGCTGGATAAGGTACCGGTAGTTGCCATAATACCAATATGACCATTTTTAGTCATGGCTATGGCAGGCTTTATACCCGGCTCAATGCCAATAAAGGGAATGCCGTATTGCTGACGGAATGATTCAATAATGGAAGCTGTTGCGGTATTACAAGCAATAACAATTGCCTTGGCACCTTGTGCGATAAGATGTTCGGTAATGACTCTGGAACGCTGTTCGATAAAGGAATTGTCCTGACAGCCATAGGGAGCATAGCCGCTATCAGCAATATAAAGAATGTGCTCTTGGGGTAATAATTGGTGGACGTGCTGCAGTACGGAGAGGCCGCCAACACCAGAGTCAAAAATACCAATGGGCTGATTATTTTTCATCAGGAAAAATCAGTCTTGATGATAACAGGGAGTTAAATCAGAAAGGTGCTTCATTCTGTTTTATATTCCCGTGTTAACAGATTTTGTACTGCTTTTTGAGGGGCGAGCCCTTGATGCAACACTTGATATACCTGCTCGACAATCGGCATTTCAATATTAAGTTCTTTAGCCAGAGAGTAAATTTGTTTAGCTGCCTGAACACCTTCTACAACCTGTTTAATTTCTGCTTCTGCCTGCTTAATGGACTTTCCAGTACCAATTGCTAACCCCATACGCCGGTTTCTGGACTGATCATCGGTGCAAGTGAGTAGTAAATCGCCAAGGCCGGATAAGCCCATCATGGTTTGATTTTCACCACCCAATTTATTGCACAAACGGGATATTTCATGCAGACCACGAGTGATTAATGCCGAGCGGGTATTGGCACCATAGCCCAGACCATCGGCAATGCCGGCGGCAATGGCCATGACATTTTTGGCTGCACCGCCAATTTCCAGACCAATAATATCCTGGCTGATATAGG
>WTAX01000297.1 GCA_013139395.1 Gammaproteobacteria bacterium
CATTGAGAAAGCTCGAAGCCTTATTGGCCGTTGCTGACGAAAATGCCTCCTTAATCATCACTGGTAATGGTGATGTTATTGAGCCCGAAGAAGGTCTGATAGCTATTGGCTCCGGTGGTCCCTATGCCCAATCAGCAGCACGAGCATTACTTGATAATACCGACTTAAGCGCTCAGGAAATCGTCGAAAAAGGGCTTACCATTGCCGGTGATATCTGTATTTATACTAATCATAATCATACCATTGAAACACTGGATTTAGACTAGCAGATATTTCTAGTTATTAGCCAAACAGGAGTTTAAAGAGTCAATGTCTCAAATGACACCAAGAGAAATTGTTCAGGAACTGGATAAACACATTATCGGTCAGGCAGATGCCAAGCGTGCTGTGGCGATTGCTTTGCGAAATCGCTGGCGTAGAAACCAGGTCGATGAGCCTTTGTGTAGTGAAATTACACCTAAAAATATTCTTATGATTGGCCCAACGGGAGTTGGTAAAACAGAAATCGCACGTCGTCTGGCGCGCCTTGCCAATGCCCCATTTATTAAAATTGAAGCCACCAAGTTTACCGAAGTGGGTTATGTCGGTCGGGATGTTGAATCAATTATTCGCGATCTGCTGGATGTATCTATAAAGCTGACCCGTGAACAGGCAATGGAAAAGGTACAACATCGAGCCCTTGATGCTGCTGAAGAACGTGTGCTGGATATTTTATTACCGCCCGCACGCACTACTGAAGACTGGCAGGATGGATCACATACTGAAGATGCTTCACCCTCAGAAAGTTCTACCCGTCAAAAATTCCGCAAAATGTTACGCGAAGGTAAACTCGATGACAGAGAAATCGAAATTGATGTAAAAATGCCTAGTGTCGGAGTTGAAATTATGGCGCCTCCAGGTATGGAAGAAATGACCAGCCAGCTTCAAGGTATGTTTCAAAATCTGGGTGGTAGTGACAAAACAAAACGTCGCAAGTCAACTGTAAAAGATGCAATGAAAGTATTAACCGAAGATGAGGCGGCAAAACTGGTTAATGAAGAAGATATTAAGCAGCAGGCGATTAACAATGCCGAACAAAATGGCATTGTCTTTCTTGATGAGATTGACAAAATCGCCTCACGCAGCGAAGGACGCGGCCCGGAAGTGTCACGCGAAGGTGTGCAGCGTGATCTTTTGCCTCTAGTTGAAGGCAGCACTGTATCAACCAAATATGGTATGGTTAAAACTGATCATATTTTATTTATTTGTTCCGGCGCCTTTCATTTGTGTAAACCATCTGATCTGATCCCTGAGCTGCAAGGCCGTCTGCCTATTCGAGTCGAACTCAATGCACTGGATGTTAATGACTTCAGCCGTATTCTGGTTGAGCCGGATGCGTCTCTGACAGAACAATATATCGCATTGATGAAAACTGAAAACCTGACTCTTGAATTTGACACCAGTGCCATTGAACGAATTGCTGAAGTGGCATTTACGGTCAATGAATCTACCGAAAATATTGGTGCCCGACGTTTGCATACTATTATTGAACGCCTATTAGAATCTATTTCTTATGAAGCATCAGATATGGATGGTGAAAGCCTTAAAATAGACGGTCATTATGTTGATGAACAGCTAGGTGAGCTAGCCATCAATGAAGACTTATCACGCTATATTTTGTAGAAAACGCATGCTGCCTATTTAAAAACAAAAGCAAAAACAAAGGCAAAAACAAACAACAATCAGAATAAATTTGTCATAAGGTAAAAAATGATGTCTCAACAAAAAACTCCAACGCCAACTGAAATTAACTTACATTCAAAGTCACGCGAGTTAGAAATTGCCTTTGAAGATGGCTCTCGTTTTCATTTTTCCAGTGAATTTTTACGGGTTCACTCACCTTCAGCTGAAGTCAGAGGACATGCACCCGGAGAAGAAACATTACAGGTTGGTAAAGAAAACGTTAACATTAAAAACCTGGAGCCTGTGGGCAATTATGCCATTAAGATTGAATTTACAGATGGTCATGACAGCGGTATTTTCTCATGGGATTTATTTTATGAGTATGGGAAAAATCAAGAAAAAATGTGGCAAGATTATCTGCAAAAATTAGCCGATGCCGGGCATGAACGCAAATTGAATTAAATGACATGTTCAGCAGGGCGGCAATACCCTGCCCGCTGAACACAAAGCCACCACAGCAGAGGCTAAAATCTCCACTCCCTTAGCATCCACTTTTTATTGCCAATTTACTCTCCAAAATATCTAAAGACTTCATAGCCATGCTGATTAGACATTTTTGTTGTTGATACTTTAACCTGACTTTTACCAATAAAGTGGCTGTTTTTTACAATACTGATTGTAACTAGTCTTAATAATAGTGTATCTTAAATCCTTTGTACAAAACCTTGTTATGAATACTCACTATTGAGCCCATACAAATAACGTCTATAGCTCTGGCTTAATAGTTAAAGACAAGAAATGTCATGTTATTTCAATCAGTTAAAAATCTAAAGGAGATTTTCATGTCGGATGATGTAAGTCCTAAACCTCTGAATATGACCGAGCGTCAAACTACTATTGAAGAATTCACAAATTTTTGTCATGAAGAAAAAGAGCGCCGCATGAATTCAGGTGAAGATTTTGATGAAACAGCATACGAAGCAGCAAAGGAATTAACCTTGCGTAAACTGCAAGTACTTGAAGATGAGGGCTGGATATGATTATTCACAGTATCCGTGCAAAAAATGTTCTTAAATACGAACAATTAGATTTACTGGACTTACCGAAGCAAGGCATTATTGCCATTAGCGGTTTTAATGAGTCAGGCAAAAGTACCATCGGTGAAACCATTTGTTTTGCCTTATTTGGTCGCACTTTTTCTGTAGCAGAAGATGATCTGGATAAAATTATTCGCTGGGGTGAAAGTGGCTGCAGCGTCACCATTCAATTTAGTAATAATAAAGCCGATGAGCCTGGTGATGAGCTATATGCTCTTACTCGCATGTTAGACTGTGATGGCAATCATTCAGCCAAGCTATACAAGGTTTACAACGAAGACAATCCCATTGCTCGTGGTATCGAGCGGGTTGAAGAAGCATTATTTGATCTCACTTCTATTGAATTTGAAGAATTTATTGAGTCCTTTTATCTGGCTCAAAGAGAAATTACCACACCGCACCCCCACAGCTATGCACTAAAAACCATGGCTGGTATCGCCACAATGGAACACTGTGACAATAGCATTCACAACGATATACAAGGCGATATTGAAGCGGCAGAAGAACTGCTTAACCGGGCAAACCAAATCGAAGAAGAGATAGAGGATATCGATCTCGAAAATGGCCATCTTGATTCATTGAGCAGTCAACACGATGAAGCATTATCTGCTAAGAGCCAGGCTGATGAAGCACAAGCAAATTATCAATCAACTCTGGAAGAATATAATGACACAGCGCCAAATCTAAGTCGCTATTTGAGTAAAAAAAGCCGTGCTTCATTCTGGCGCTTTATTTACTTTATGCTGGCTGCCGGTACATTGGCTTTATGGTGGCTAATGACAAAAATGCCTGATGCGGCCATTCATCAGCAGGTCTCTGAGTTTATCAGCAGCAATATGCCCCAAATCAGCGCACAGCACTTTCCTTATTTACTCTATGTGGGCGCTGGAGCAACATTTTTATTTTTTGTCTTCTGGGCTGCCAAAATCAGTCACAAAGGTAATATCGATCGCCTGAGTCAAAGTGGCATTGAGCTGGCAGAAAAAATGCGTAAGCTTGATACACAGCGTAACTTGACAATAAATGAAGAGCGTAGCCTGCAAATCAATCTGGTGGCCCGAAGTCAGGTCGGAGGTAAGCAACTGAGCAATGTCACGGAACCCGATTTAAGCTTTTTTTCCCAACAACAGCAGCAGCAAGCCGAACAGATCAGTCAACTCTCTGCTGCCATTGCGGTAGAACGTGAGCGTGTTAATCGTGCTGCTGAGCTGCAGGAAAAAATCGATGCCTTACAAGGTCAGATTGATGACAAAGAATCTCGTAATCAGCTCAGAGAGCTGGCCAGCGAACTGCTCACCGGGGCCACACGGCATCTATCGAAACGCTTTAACCATATTATTCGTGAGCACGTGGGTAAAACCCTGCCACTATTCACTGAAAATCGTTATGAGCATTTACAAATTGATGAAGATCTCACCGTTCGGGTTTTTTCTAATGAAAAGCATGACTTTATGGATCTGGATGAAATTTCCAGCGGGACTCAGCGGCAAATTATGCTGGCGGTGCGTTTAGCACTTTCTCAGGAGATGGTCAGTCGTAAAGTTCAAACTCAACAATTTCTTATTTTAGATGAGCCCTTTGCTTTCTTTGATAAAGAACGCACCGAACGCTCGCTCTCTGTGTTACCTGAATTAAGTGATGACTTACCACAGATCTGGATTATAGCCCAGTCATTCCCTGAGACGATAAATTTTGAGCATAGCATCTATTGTGAACGTGATGTGACGACAAAAACCAGCGAATAAGCCGATCATTATCAGGGTTTAAAAATATGAATGTTCTGGCGGGTGATATTGGCGGTACTAAAACCAACCTTGGGATCTTTGCAGTTAACGCTCAGCAAGTAAGCTCAATAGTTGAAGCCACCTATATAAGCGCCAGCTATCATTCTTTAGAAGAAATCATAACGGACTTTTTGGCTCAGCTTAAAATCAATAAGCAGGAAGCACCTGTTACAACAGCCTGTTTTGGTGTCGCCGGTCCGGTTAAAAATAATCACTGTGAAGTCACTAACCTTCCCTGGATTATTGATGCTCTTCAAATCAAAAAACAGTTTGGCTGGCAAGCGGTTAATTTACTCAATGATCTCGAAGCCAATGCCTGGGGCATTGCCGCCTTAGATGAAGATGACTTTATTATCTTAAATGAGGGTGACTTAAATACACATTCATCCGCTTCAGGTAATGCCTCCATTATTGCTGCCGGTACAGGTCTTGGTGAAGCCGGTTTATTCTGGGACGGCACAAAGCATATTCCCTTTGCCTCCGAAGGCGGTCATACTGATTTTAGTCCTGGTACCGAACAAGAATATCGTCTGCATCAATTTCTCAGTAATAAATACCATGGTCATGTCAGTTGGGAGAGAATTGTTTCCGGAATGGGACTGGAAAACCTCTACCAATTTTTATGTTATGAAGCTCAATGTCAACCTCCGGCATGGCTGCAGCAGCAAATGCAATCAGGCGATACAGCGGCCGCCATTTCTAATGCCGCACAAACCGGTAAAGACAAACTCTGTCAACAGGCACTTGACTGGTTTATACACCTCTATGGTGTTGAAGCCGGCAACCACGCATTAAAAATAATGTCCAGCGGCGGCGTTTATCTTGGTGGCGGTATTGCACCCAAAATTATTCAACAGTTACAATCCGGCAGCTTTATGCAGGCTTTTTGCGACAAAGGTCGAATGCGCCATCTTTTAGAAGCCATGCCGGTGAAAGTGATCATGAATGATAAAACAGCATTATATGGACCGGCACTCTTTGCGGTCAGTCATTAATCAGGAAACAATATGACAGAATTATCCCAACAATGGCTGCAGTTTAATAATGCCGAGGCCATTGCCCATGCAGCAGTACATCGCATCTTATTAAAAGCACAGGAATCAATTTCCCATCGGGGTGTTTTTAAACTGGTACTGGCTGGCGGCACTACACCCAAAAGAATTTATGAATTACTATCTGATCATCAGCAGGAATGGTCAAAATGGCATCTGTTTATTGGTGATGAGCGCTGTTTAGATAATAATGATCCTGAACGAAACAGTGTAATGATCAAGCAAAGCCTGTTAGACAAAATTAACTTTCCCGAAGAAAACTTTCACCCGATTAATGCACAGCTGGGCCCGGAGAAAGGTGCCAGTGAATATGCTGAATTGATCAGCACATTTTTACCCTTTGACCTGATCCTGTTAGGCATTGGTGAAGATGGCCATACTGCCAGCTTATTTCCCGGCCATCAGCATGATGAAAGCCAACTCACTCATGCCGTTTATAATTCGCCAAAAGCACCACCTGAACGAGTCACTTTGAGCAAAAAAACCATTTCACAAAGTGCTGAGGTCATCATTTTAGTCACTGGAAAGAATAAACAGTCCGCCGTCCAGCAATGGCAGCAGGGTGAACCCCTGCCCGTAGTACAAATACAGGCTGCCCGGGTCAGTGTCTTAATTGATGATGATGCTCAACCCTAAGCCAATACAACACGACATTCAAATAACCTAATTTACTCATAACGAATACATTTAATTCATGGATATATCTGAAATAATCGATCCGCTTAACAAAGCACAGCGTCAGGCTGTTTGCTCTGAAGCACAAAACACACTGGTTTTAGCGGGCGCCGGAAGCGGCAAAACACGAGTTCTGGTACACCGCATCGCCTGGCTGGTACAAGTAGAAAATGTCTCCCCTTACAGCATTATGGCCGTTACCTTTACCAATAAAGCCGCAGGGGAGATGCGTTTTCGTATTGAAAACCTGCTCAAAACTCCGATTCGTAATATGTGGGTGGGCACCTTTCATGGTTTAGCTCATCGTCTTTTACGCGCACATTGGATGGATGCCAAACTGGTTGAAAACTTTCAGATCATTGATAGTGACGATCAATTGCGTTTAATCAAACGTATTATGAAAGAAATCGGCATTGATGAAAAGAAACACCCTGCTCGTGAAACACAATGGTTTATTAACGAATGTAAAGATAACGGCCTCAGAGTTGAACAACTCAATCCACGTGAGTTTCATAATCGTGAGTTCATGCTGGATGTTTACTATCAATATGAAGAGTTATGCCAGCGTACCGGCCTGGTCGATTTTGCCGAACTGCTGCTAAGAGCACATGAACTCTGGCTGCATCAACCTCATTTACTAAAACATTATCAACAACGTTTTAGCCATATCCTGGTTGATGAGTTTCAAGATACTAATACCATCCAGTACGCCTGGCTGAAGGTACTCAGTGGTAATAATCTGCCCAGCACGAAGATGCACACCTTTGTTGTCGGTGATGATGACCAATCCATTTATGGCTGGCGCGGTGCTAAAATCGAACATATTCGAGAGTTCACCCATGACTTCAATGCAGGTAGTACAGACACTATACGCTTAGAGCAAAATTACCGCTCTACCGGCAATATTCTCGAAGCTGCCAACTCAGTTATTGCCAATAATAGTGAACGCCTGGGCAAAGAGTTATGGACAGAAGATAGTGATGGTGAGCCATTACAAATCTATAAGGCCTTTAATGAAACTGATGAAGCGGCCTATGTTGCCGGACAAATTGATAAATGGGTCGAAAACGGCGGTAAGCGCAGTGATGTGGCCATCCTTTATCGCTCCAATGCTCAGTCTCAGCCCCATGAATATGAACTGGTTAAACGCGGTGTTCCCTACCGGGTTTATGGTGGTCTGCGCTTCTATGATCGGGCGGAAATCAAAGATGCATTAGCCTATATGAGATTACTGGCCAACCGTCAGGATGATGCCGCATTTGAGCGTATTATTAATACCCCAACCCGCGGCATCGGGCAAAGAACACTGGATATTATTCGCCAGTTCGCAAAACAAAAGCAGCAAAATTTGTGGTTCACTGCTGTAGAGCTTATTGCCGATAAAGGCTTAAGTGCGCGGGCAGCCGCTTCGGTACAAAAATTTATTGATTTGATTGATGAGCTGCAAATTAATGATGCTGAGAGTATGAATCTTGCCGAACAAGTTACTCATGTCGTTGAAGCCTCATTACTCAAAGAATTTCATGGTAAAGATAATAGTGAACGGGCACAGGCCAAAGTAGAAAACCTGGATGAACTGGTCAATGCCGCAAAACGTTTTGATGATGTGGGTGATCCATTACTGGAGGCTGTTAAAGAAGGATTATTAAAAGACAAGAACACTGAGGAAGAAACATTTCAGGCAGCCAATCCAATGGCAGAATTTCTGGCTCATGCTGCTCTGGAAGCGGGTGAAGGGCAAGCAGAAGAATGGGAGGACTGCATTCAATTGATGTCATTGCATAGCGCTAAAGGACTGGAATTTGAGTTAGTGTTTCTATGTGGTCTTGAGCAGGGACTTTTTCCTCATAAGAATGCCTTACAAGATTATGTCGGCGGGCGACTTGAAGAAGAACGTCGTCTTTGCTATGTCGGCATCACCAGGGCCAGACAACAACTTCATCTTTGCCATGCTGAAAGCCGAACCATTTATGGTCGTAGTGAATTGAGTTATCCCTCACAATTCTTATCAGAAATACCGGCATCACTGGTCACACAGGTCAGAGCTGCTCAGAATACCATTAGCGCCTCCAATTACTCTGGTTCTAACTATGGCTCTAAATATGGCTCTGATGATGATAGTGAAGTCTATATTGGTCAGCAAGTCAGTCACAAAAAATTTGGTGCAGGGATAGTGGTTGATATTGAAGGCAGTGGCGCCAGAGCCAGAGTGCAGGTAAGCTTTGACAATAATGGCACCCGATGGTTGATGCTGAATATTGCCAATCTATTTTAAGT
>WTAX01000086.1 GCA_013139395.1 Gammaproteobacteria bacterium
GAACAAACACTGTGGAACTGTAATAAAGATGGGAGTAGGTCTCCCGAAGTCTACCTGCAGGGGTCGGCTTCAAACCAGCCGGTGCTGCTGACGTAAAGAGCGTTGGTAGTGAAAAAAACAGGGGTCAGTAAATAAATAGAAAAGAATAGGGTCAGGTCTTGCGTTTTGCCTTTTTAGGTTGAGTAGACATCTTCTTGCCATTTAATTGATAGTCATGCTATTTAAAATAGTTATGGCAAGACCACTAAGGATAGAATTCGCAGGAGCGCTTTATCATGTGACCTCACGAGGGGATGGTCGTGATGATATATATCTTGATGACCAAGATAGAAGAAGATTTTTAGATATACTGTCAGAGGTTCGTGAGCGGTTCAATTGGGTTGTACATGCCTATTGCCTCATGTTTAATCATTATCATTTATTAGTAGAAACACCTGACTCAAATCTGTCACAAGGGATGCGACAGTTAAATGGTGTGTTTACTCAATCATTTAATCGGCATCATGCTCGTGTGGGTCATGTTTTTCAAGGTCGATATAAAGCCATTCTGGTAGAAAAAGACTCATACCTTTTAGAGCTGTCTCGTTATATTGTATTAAACCCGGTTAGAGCACAAATGGTGAGGTCTGCTAAAGATTGGCGCTGGAGTAGCTACAGAGCTACTGCTGGTTTCATACAGCCAGGAAATTGTTTAATGGTTGATTGGATTTTATCTGCATTCTCAGTAAGAAAATCAATTGCATTTAAGCGTTATCGTGAGTTTGTGGCTGATGGAAAAAATCAACCTGCGCCCTGGGAGCAATTGCGCAATCAAATTTACCTGGGTAGCAAAGAGTTTGTTGAGGAGATGCAGGTTAATATTAAGTCAGACGCTGATTTGAGTGAAATACCTTCGTCGCAAAAGAGGCTGGTAGCTCGACCACTGGGTTACTATGAACAAATAAGCAGAAGTAGAGATGAATCGATTATAAAAGCCTATGAAAGTGGTGGTTATAGTATGAAAGAGATAGGTGAGTACTTTAAAATACATTATTCCAGGGTTAGTCGTGACCCCATTATTTTTTGCATTATTTTTGACCCCATTATTTTGAAAGGGGAAAAAGGCGCAACCGGATCTCAGGGGCTAAAAGGTGAAACTGGACCTCAGGGTCCGAAGGGACCTCAGGGCCCCATGGGTGAGAAAGCTGTTGTTACTTACTCTGCCGATCCGGAAACCGGAGGATCGAAGACTGATGCAAGTAAGGTAAAGTCAGAACCGCCTAAAGCTTCGAGCAGTTCTGTGAAGTCAGCTCCATCCCGAAAAAAGTCGGTAAAGCCGACTAAACCAGCAAAGTCTTAAAAAATCTCTTGCTGTAACTCGTTTAGCTCAGTGCGTGTAGGTCAATTTTTTTATTCGACCTGCCTACAGTTGCTCTATACTCATGCTGGATCTGTAGTTGAGTAGTTGAGCAACTGTAACGGGTAAAAGACTCTTGCTACTCTTTAAAAAACTGGTTACCCAGTAAAATTAATTTTCAATAATCCTTTAGATATTGTAATCTTTTGATATATCGCTTAAATACTCAAAATATGTGGTAATTTTTCTACGCTGTTAACAATACTAAAGTGATAAATAATTAACGCAGACCATCAATAATTGTACATTAATCTTATTATTTAAAAAAAATCAGGGGCTATTATGACAACTGAAAATTCGTTACTCGACCATGCATCAATCCAGCAGTGTGAACAACTGGCAAATGGTACAGACCTTCATGGCAAACGAGCCAAAGCTCTTTTGCTACTTAACAATGGTGAGATCAATAGCGCAGCAGCTAAAAAGTCTGGCCTAACCGCTAGACAGGTTAGTTATCTGCTCGGCCGTTTTAAAAAGGTCGGAATGGCATTATTCATAACCGCAAGCGGTCAAAAAATAGTCGCGAAAAAAGCAGTAGCGAAAAAAGCAGTACCAAAAAAATCCGTCGCTAAGAAGAGCATAAAGAAAGCTGTTGTTAAAAAACCAGCCCCTGTTATTGATGTTGAGGAGTCAGTTAAAAGTAATGATGACCAGGAAATAACTGGTGGTGATTCCAAAGCTGAAGACAAAGCGAAAAAGAAGAAAGAAAAAAAATCATCTAAAAAAGATAAGGCTAAAAAAGCATCCAAAAAGACAAAGAACTCAAAAGGTAAAAAAGATAAAAAATCAAAGAAGGATAAAAAAGGTAAGAAAAAAAATAAAAAGTAGAATCTTACCTGCTAAACAAGGCACGAAATTGTTGGATAATATTTAAATGTTATCCTGCAATTTAGTGCAATAACACTTACCTTAATACATTAATGTATTGCACTCTATCCGCTCTATCTGTCAGGAAATGAAATACAGCTCGATCATGTCACAGTGAAAAAGAATGATCGGGTTTGAAATTAATTTTAATCCTGTTCAAACCATTCAACCTGAAGCCCTTTTTTACCCAGAAGAACGGGGTCAAAGAACGGGGTCAGGTCTTGCGTTTTGCCTTTTTAGGTTGAGTAGACATCTTCTTGCCATTTAATTGATTGTCATGCTATTTTAAATAGTTATGGCAAGACCACTAAGGATAGAATATGGGAAATACAGTAATGGCCCGACTATTGCTGACCATACTTTTCATGAGTTTTCGTCATTACAACTAGCCTGACACTGGGGCCACAGAGCATGAAATCACATCACTGGATTTATGGGGAGAAACATCTTTTTTGTTAGATACTTTTCGTATGGTCAGTCAACAATCATGGGATTGTTCTCAATCTGTGCATTGTGCTGTACTTTGACGAGGTAATTTACCCCTTAAATGTTTTTCTTAAAATATATTACATTTGCCAGGTTTTTAAAATGAACATCTGATGTAATCAACTCTGCCTGATGAAA
>WTAX01000063.1 GCA_013139395.1 Gammaproteobacteria bacterium
AATCAAAATAATCGTAGCATGTTTCCATAACAAATAACCAAAAGTTAAATTAGAAAATATTCTTTAGTCTTGAATATAGTTTAACCCCTACATGACAAGAATGAAATATATTTTGTGACGAAAAAGGCTTGTTGGTAGTGGATGTTCAGAGCCGTCCCATAGCTGCTATTTTGACCATTTATTTAGATTGGAAGTTTTTTTAAATAGCGGCCATTTGAAAAAATCATTATGAGGCACTTGATTTATTTCTCTTGTTTTTCAAAGATGGCTCAATTTACCAGAAGCCGTCATTCCCAGCCAAGCAGGGTAAAATCATTAAAACTACTCACCGCACAATACCTTAGCTCTGAAGGTATCATCAAATGCAGAACGAAGACGTTTACCTGAAACACTTCGTTTTGTCGTTTCGTTTTAAGTAAATTGAGTGCCATATGTTTGATAACTCCCATATTATGAGCACCATTCCCTCTACGGATACGACTTTCGTCTTCCCTAAAGGTAACATCCAATGTCCAATGCAATTTATTTTCAATTCCCCAGTGCGAGCAAACTGCTTTTGCAAATAAAAGAATGTCATAGAATGAGAGAATGTAATATCGTCTGTCTTTACTAACTTTACCATTATCATGACGTTCAGACTCAACCATTCCAATAGCACTAAATTGTTTCCATCGTTCTGGTTTATAAATGCTATCCAGGTCTTTACTTATCCAATATCGACGAACTTCTACTCGACCATGCCCCTTATCAATGGTTTCATGATGTTGATATTGAACACCTTGAAATGAGTGATTACAGGCTGTTGTAAAAAAATCAATTATGGAACGGTGGAGGTGCCCTTGATTGCCTTTTACCGCGATAGCATAATCACCTTCACCCTCAATAATGTCTTGAACAATTGTCTCCTGACATCCCATCGCATCAATTGTAATAATGCATCCCTTAAGCTCTAATACCTTTAATAGTTCAGGTATAGCGGTTATTTCATTGGACTTTTCTTCTGTCTTTACTTGCCCTAAAACCATTTCATTTTCACTGGCCCAGGCACTCACCATATGTAAGGCTTTTTTATTACTTTTCTTATCATAGGAACGACGTAAAGTCTTTCCATCAATGGAAATAATTTCACCCTCTGTTACTTCAGAGACAGATTGTATCCAGCTTTGAAAGCAGTCCTGAAATCCTTTTACTGAAAGACCTGAGATGACTCGGGCAATGGTATCATCAACGGGTATTCCGTTTTCAAGTGGCACAAATTTTCTCAGCCAATCCAGTTTACAATGACCAAATTCAACAATATCCGACCAACCTTCAGCTCCACTAATGGTGGCACTCAGACATAAGACAATGATATCAATGAGTTGATGTTTTTTATGCCTTTCGATACGATGATCTTTAAGCGTAGAAAAGTGTTCGGCAATGCTGGGACTCATTTTGGACTTCCATTTAACTTGAAAGTACCTATTTGATCATATAAATCACTGATGTCAAAAGTTTTTTAATGATCGAGCCCTGCCCAGCCAAGTGAAAATTAAATATCAGGCTAAATATGTTATAGTTACTAAAAAGCTTTTAGTAGTAGATCATCTGAAACAAGCAACACTAATGTAGTATTAATGCCTGGCTGTAATTAAATTGTGGATGTTTATGGGGAAAAATAACAAAGCAAAATACTTAGTACTCATCAGTATTCATGGGCTCATTCGCAGCCATGATCTTGAACTTGGGCGTGATGCTGATACAGGCGGCCAGACAAAATACGTGGTTGATCTTGCCAAGGCGCTTGCTGAACACGATGATGTTGAGCAGGTTGACTTAATTACCCGTCGTGTTGTTGATGTGAACGTCAGTGATGACTACGCTAACCCTACTGAAGTACTTTCCGACAAGGCCAGGATTGTTCGCATTGATGCGGGCACTGAAGAATACATTCCCAAAGAACAACTGTGGGATCATCTTGATAGCTTTATGGATAACTTGACCAACTGGCTCAACGTGCAGCCACGTATGCCTGACCTGGTGCATAGTCATTATGCTGATGCCGGTTATGTAGGTGTACGCCTTGCTAACCTACTTGGCGTTCCTTTGATTCATACTGGTCATTCACTCGGGCGAGATAAACGCAAACGCTTATTGGCCATGGGAGTATCGCGTGATGAAATTGAGCACACTTACAACATGGTAAGGCGTGTAGATGCAGAAGAGGAAATACTGGCTAATGCAGATCTGGTAATTACCAGTACTCATAATGAAATTGAAGCGCAGTATGGGCTCTATAATTACTATGACCCTGAGCGCATGTTAGTCGTACCTCCAGGAACTGATTTAACATTGTTCCATCCTTCACAAGGAAATGAGGAGACATCATTTTCAACTCAGTTACCACGATTTTTAAATGAGCCTGATAAGCCATTGATACTAGCCCTGTCACGACCTGACGAACGTAAAAACATTCTTACCCTGATCGAGGCTTTTGGCGAGTCAAAAAATTTACAACAAGTTGCTAACTTACTGATTGTCGCCGGTAATCGAGACGATATTCGGGATATGGAAAGTGGTGCCCAGTCTGTTTTAACAAATATCCTGCTGCTAATTGACACTTACAACTTATATGGAAAAGTTGCTGTACCCAAGTCCCATAGTGCCGATCAGGTACCTGCAATATACCGGCTGGTTGCATCCTCTCGAGGAGTTTTTATTAACCCAGCTTTAACGGAGCCTTTTGGCCTGACACTTCTGGAAGCTGCGGCCAGTGGACTGCCAATTGTTGCAACAGAAAATGGTGGCCCAGTCGATATCATTGAAAACTGCAAAAATGGCTTGCTGATTGATCCATTAGACAAGCCAGGGATAACTGAAGCCCTGCTAAAATTATTGCAAAATAAGAATATCTGGTCACAAGCAGCTAAGAATGGCATTGAAGGCGTTAGAAAATATTATTCATGGCAGGCGCATGTAAAGACTTATATAGAAACGGTTGACGAGTTGCAGGGTAAATACCAACCTATACCGAGCAAACGCCCTGCTCGAGCAGCGCGTTATCGTGATCGTGCCATTTTTAGCGATCTTGATCAAAATCTTGTAGGCAACCCAGAGGCTTTAAAACGTTTCTCTGATGTCATTAAAAAGAATCGCAAATGCGTTACTTTCGGAATAGCGACTGGCCGTCGTATTGATTCAGCATTAGCATTAATGAAAAAATACCGCATACCAACACCGGATATCCTGATCAGTAGTCTTGGTACGCGCATACATTATGGTCAGAGTCTGACAGAAGATGGTTATTGGGCTGATCATGTCGATCATGACTGGAGTGGTCAGCGCGTACGGCGCATACTGGGCAAAGTGCCTGGTCTGAAGCCACAATTGAAAGTAGAACAGACGCCATTTAAAGTTTCTTTTTATTATGACCCAGAAATAGCACCAACAATTGAAGAGATTGTCAGTCAACTTCGACAACAAGAAATCACCGCTAATGTCATGCTGTCCTTTGGCCAGTTTCTTGACATTGTTCCTGCACGTGCTTCCAAGGGGCAGGCATTACGCTATGTATCAAAACGTCTTGATATTCCGCTAGAGCAAATTCTTGTTGCTGGTGGTTCTGGAGCTGACGAAGACATGATGCGAGGTAATACTTTAGCGGTAGTTGTTGGTAATAGGCATGATGAAGAGCTTTCTCAACTGGTCGATCAGGAAAGGATTTATTTTGCGGGATTGGATCATGCTCTCGGTATTCTTGAAGCAATAGATTATTATGATTTCTTTCATGCGTGCATAGTACCGAAAGCGTGATGAGTGTCAAAATGCTTGTCTGCTAAATTGGTCAAGTATATTTTTGCGAAAAAAGTATAAATAATTGAGGAGTGGCTATTAAAGCTGAAGTCATGTTAACAAAAATTGATTTACCGAAAGGCGTAATGTTTAACGCTTACCCTGACAGCATTGGCCGAAATATGGCTGATACAGTGCGTATGCTCAAAAGACCAGAATTCAAGGATGTTTTTTCCTTGTTCTATATCCTGCCTACCATTTTTAATAGTGATTTAGATCGCGGCTTTTCTATCATAGATTACGACCTTAATGATGATCTTGTTTCTCGGGGAGATTTAGAGGAGCTCCATAAACTTAACATTATGTTCAAGTTTGATCTCGTACTCAACCATCTTTCCGTAGGCTCTCCCCAATTTCAAGATCTATTGAAGCATGGGGACGAATCAAAATATAAGAACTTCTTTATTGATTGGAACGAATTCTGGTGTTCGCACGGAGAGATGGGCTCTGACGGTTATGTAATACCATACGCAGAACATCTGGAGAAGCTTTTCATGAGAAAACCTGGCTTTCCGATATTGAAAGTACGCTTTCCGGATGGATCTGACAGACCTTATTGGAATACGTTTTATCAGGAGGTCAATTATCACGAGATCTCCGTTCAGGATCTACTCCAGGCATTAGGGACGGAAAAATTCAAGCATGAGCACGCGGAGAATATTGCATCGCTTGTGAATGATGTATTGATTGCGAAGCGGGGTATTAGCGAAATAGATTTAGGCGACTTTTCCTATCTCAAAGATGATGTTATTTCTGTTATTGAACAAAACCGTCAATATCTGGGGCAAATGGATTTAAACGCTCAATCGCAAGAGGTCTGGGATTTTTATGATGAAACCTTTAAGAAGTTGCGTGACCATGGCGCGAAGCTTGTCAGGCTTGATGCATTTGCTTATTTGCACAAGAAACCGGGCGAGATTAATTTCTTCAATAAACCCGGTACGTGGGAGTACCTGGCAAGACTGAAACGCATGGCCGACAAGTATGACTTGATTCTCCTGCCTGAATTACATTCTGAGTATGGCACCAGGCTGCATGAAGAAGTGGCTGCTGAAGGATTTCCCATCTATGATTTTTTCTTTCCCGGTTTGGTTATTCATGCTCTGGATCGCGGGACAAACAAGCATCTTCTGCACTGGATTGACGAGCTAATAGAGAAAAATATCAAAACGATTAACATGCTTGGATGTCATGATGGCATCCCTGTCCTAGACTTGAAAGGGAAAGATAATGCCAGCGTCTCAAGAGAAGGATTAGTAAGTGATAAAGAGATCGATACCCTTATCCAAAGAATAATGGACAGAGGCGGGAGAGTAAAAGATCTATATGGCTCGGATGGAAAGAAAATTTCGTATTATCAGGTAAATGCGACATTCTTCAGTGCACTGGGGGAAGACGAACGAAAGTTGCTTCTTGCCCGGGCAATTCAAATGTTTATGCCGGGCATACCGCAAGTGTGGTATCTGGACCTGTTTGCCGGCAAGAATAACTACGCAGCTGCTGACAAAGGCGGTACGGCGGGTCATAAAGAAATCAATCGCACAACGCTTACAAACAGCAATATCGAGCAAGGACTCAAGCAAACTGTTGTGCAAGACCAACTTGAGCTCATGAGACTTCGGAATACATCGCCTGCTTTTGACGGCAAGTTGACTGTCAGTGATACAGATGAGCACCGTCTGCACTTAACCTGGAAAAATACGGGAAGTATAGCGAGGTTGAACGCTGACTTACGCGACTATAGCTTTAGTATTACACATAAGGAAAATGCCAGTGAAGAAAATGTGATGACATTTCGCTAGACGCTGGAATCGACATTTCGTAGAGGATCAATATGAAAATATTAGCGACGGATTTAGATAGAACGCTACTCCCTAATGGCAGTTGGGAAAGTGATAGAGAAGCGATCAACCTGTTTAATGAACTGACAGAAAAACATGACGTGCTCGTTGTTTATGTAACGGGACGAAATCTTGCTCTCACCGAGAATGCGATAAAAGAATTTGGGGTCAGATACCCCAATATTCTGTGTAGTGACGTCGGCACTTCGATTAGAAAGCATGAGAATGGTAAGTGGAAGTTTGATGATGGTTGGGTTGATCATGTCAAGAGGGAGAGTCCAAGGTGGGATGCCATGGCAATAAGAGATGCTGTTGCCGGGATTGATGGTATGCGGGAACAGGAAAGTGAACATCAGAACCAGTTCAAGCAGAGTTATTATGTTAAGCACGACAAAAAAGATCAGGTTTTAAAAAAAGTTGATGAACTTGTGAAGGGAAAATTTGATGAAGAAATCGTATATAGTTTTGATTCCCAGGACGGGAAAGGGCTTCTTGATTTTTTGCCAGCAAGTGCGACAAAACAGACTGCCTTGGAGTATGTGGCTGAGGAGTTTGGTACTGCGAAAAAGGATGTTGTATTTTGCGGGGACAGCGGCAACGATATCTTCCCTCTGACAGCGGGGTTTTCGGGTGTTCTTGTGAAGAATGCCGATGATCAATTGGTAGAAAATGTAAAAAAGGCAATGAACCAGAACTCTGATTTGAAAGTGTATTTCGCAAAAGGAAATTTCAAGGGTTTGAATGGATATTATACGAGTGGTGTGATTGAAGGGGCCTATCATTTTGGGGCTTTTGATTGCGCCATGGAAAGTTAAGGTAGTTTAAGTCTAATAACTAACGTGAAAAATTAAACGCGGCCCGCGATCAATCTCTGTTAGTTAAATAAGTAAATCAAACTATAGCAGGTATTTTTTCAGCAGAATCAGCTAGGCGCCATAGCTTGAACGAAATGCGTAAATGTCGGCTATCGTGAAGAAGGCTTTCAGTCGTGGGGATCTAAACTTCCAATGTCGATCCAAAACAGTCATTCGATATAACGTCTAGAAATAGACAAGATTTTCTTTATTTAAATGACCGCTCTTGGTTAATAGAAGCTAAGTCATGATATATTTGTAGGACATTAATGTTTGGCAGTGTAGGAAATTATGGATACATCAGCTTTACTCTTTTGTAAATAGCTGCTTTCTTGAAATGACGCAGTGAAGGGTCTGCTCTCAAATAGCTGCAAATGCTCAAGTGCTAATTTTAAAAATCTGGCTACATTTTTTTGAACTCTTTGAAATTACCGCTTTATAGAAATTTAGAGAGTGAAGTCCTTGACCTTCAATTGCATAAAGGTCATGAACGACAAATTAAGTGTTTTCTAATGCTGACTGATATTTAGTATGAATCTTATTCACCTACAAATACAAATCGATGATAGAGCCAGGAAGCATGCCTGATAATTTCTTTTGGATAACGATAACCTGAATAAACTGTTTTTGGTTTCATTGATAAACTATGGCATCATTTAGCTTTCTTCAACAATTAACTTGACTATACCCGATTATAGGCTCTGAATATGATCATCATTATTGAAGTAACCATAATTGTCTTATTTATCATTTTTCTATGGTATGTCTTGCGCTAATCATATCTGTTATAGAAAGCCATCTTATTATTTACCTCATCCATGATGATCATTTTTAATAGTTCGAATTCTACATGACAGTGCAGATATTCAAAGGCATTTAAGGAATACTGAATAACCACTTTGTAGAATTTATAGCTTGATTACATTTAGACTCAAATTGCTGCAAAGGTCAGTAGCCAGGCAGAAGCTGTCATTAACTTTTCTAAACCCTGAAGGTCTGAGATGTTGCAGATAGCAGGCAAACATTTAAATATCTGATAAAAACGAAAGTTCTTAAATACTTTATGCTATGATTTGCTTATGGCGAGATGGATAATGATAGTTGGTGCGTTGTTGTTTGTACTAGGTGCAATTTTACATTTTGCACCATGGGTACTGAATTGGTTTGGAAAATTACCAGGTGATATTCGCATAGAAAGTGATCGGAGCTCAATTTTTATTCCTATAACTTCGATGATCATTATTAGTATTGTGCTCACAATATTAATTAATCTTTTTAAACGATAATAATTTAAAAAATAAATTCGTCATGAAGGTTTAAAAGTAGGTACAGCCTTTGAGCAACAAGTGTATTTTTCAAGCTATATCACAATGGCAATTACTACACTAACTGTAATAGTCTATTCAATTTATCCATTAGCTAAGCTAATTTAAGCGATGTTAAACAACTACTTTTCATAATCACTCAACGTTCGAGTTGTCACTGAAACAGCCATATTTAGAACCTGTATTTTTAATAGTTTTTATGTTGGGAAATTACTGCTTTGTGGAAATTAAACAAAAGTATTTTTCCATGAAAATTGCCGGTAAAGGTCATTTGTGAATTAATTAACATTAGAATTTTAGATAAGAACATATTGGTCTGACTCATGAAATTGCTGTATAGTTTTAGCAATTAAATAAGAAAGCACTAATTATTCCGTTAAGTACAAAAAATAGTTCTGTCACAAGAAGTTATAGACTGAAGTATTTCTGCTAAGAGACAGGAGTACAGATTGAATTTTGTCTGTGTAAGTATTTGAATAATATTATCGAGCATGATCACCGAAACATTAAGCAAATCACTAGACCTATGTTTGGGGTCAAAAATTTTCATAGTGCTCAGAAAACTTGAGATGGACACTTTTTTCAGATTCAGGTAACTGTTGCGACAGAACAGGAATATGATAATAATGAGAAGATATTTTCATGAAATTTAATGATAATTTTCTTAAGTACCTACATATGATTACTAAAGAAAAAAGAAAGGCCCGGACAATAGAGGAGTTTCACCAGCGTTTTATTGATTACCCTTTAGAAAAAAAACAGACAGTAGGTAATAAAAAATCATTCCCATTGATAAAGAGTATACTGGTTACACTTTTTATTCCCGGAGTTGTCCTTGCAGGCTATCAATTTCAAAATAAAGTTGAGTCTCCGGTTAGACCAGAACCATCCCCTGAAAAAATAACAACTCAAATAAAACAAGACCAGCTAAAGCAGCAAACACGAGACAAGTACCAGAATCGTATTAAAAGTATTCAGGCATTACTAAAAGAAGCCAAAGAGCTGATAGCTCAATTGGATTATCCGGAAGATTTAACCGACTTACCAGCTCCGGCAGAATTTAGCAAAGAGTTGAACCTGTTAGAAACATCATTAAGAACCAGGCAGGAACAAGAGCAAATCAGCCGCATATATCGAGCCGATGTCAGCAAAATAAAACATCAAGAAGAGGCAGACAAAAGACAAGCAAGACATCAGGCAGAACTAGATAATAATTATCGAATAATAGAACAAGAACAAAAGAAACGGTATCAGGAGCAAGTTGAATTGATGGAATCGTCAAGAGCGCAAGCGCGGGCCCGTCAAGAGAAACTGGAACGTCTGAACCAGGAGCGTGTACGTCAACAAAGGGAAGCTCTGGAAAAAGAATACAAAGTGGAACAGGCACGTCAACAACAGGTAAAACTGCAACAGCAGTTACGTGAGCAACAAGCTCATGGAATAAGATACCAAAATATAAGTTTCATAGAGCCCATCACAGGCATGGGATTCATTCGTGTAAAAGCGGGTACTTTCATGATGGGCAGTCCAGAGAAAGACGTTGACAGATTCTTCAATGAAACCCTTCATGAGGTAAACTTGTCAAAAGATTACTATCTTGGAAAATATGAGGTAACGCAGAGAGAATGGGAAGTGATTATGGGCAAGAATCCATCTTACTTCAAAAATTGTGGAGAGAATTGTCCGGTAGATAACGTGAGTTGGAACAAAGTGCAGGAATTTATACGTCGTCTGAATGAAAAAGCCAAAGCGAGAGGTGAGCGAGGGGGCTTTCGATTACCGACAGAAGCGGAATGGGAGTATGCGGCGCGAGCTGGGACAAAGACGCCATTTTCATTTGGAGAAAATATCAATACGTCGCAAGTGAATTATAATGGGAATGAACCCTATAATGGCGGGAGAAAAGGAAAGTATCGAGTAAAAACAATAGAGGCATACAGTCTACAGGGAAATGCTTGGGGCTTTCATGCAATGCACGGTAATGTTTGGGAGTGGGTATCTGATGTCTATGTCAGTTATCCAGAGAGTTCAGTAACAGACCCAGATGTACAGTCAGGTGGCTCCCGCCGCGTCAGCCGTGGCGGCAGCTGGGACGACTACGCCGGGTACTGCCGTTCTTCGTTTCGCGGCAGGCTCAAGCCAAACAGCAGCGACAACGATCTTGGCTTCCGCCTGGCCAGGAGCTCTTATTAGTTTTTGTTTTATTACCTTTTTACATTTTGCCAGCACAGTTCGCCTTTAATCTTTGTCTTTTCTCTTTATATAAGAGCAAACCAAGGGTTAGGAAATGGTTAGAGAAAGAGGAAAAGTCATACATCGCTACATGGCCAATAAAATACGCTATTTGGGGTATAAATCGAATGTTCGCTAACAGGAAATAAAACAAAGTACAGATATACTTTTCAACTACTGCAAAAGGTCAAAAGCGTTTAGGCCAAAATGACTGCTCCCCTCTAAAGGAGTCACTTTTAGTCACCATAAATCTTATTAAATGTGACCGCTATTTGTACCATTTCGACATTTGTGTAAAAAATCGATAGCTACACATGAAGCATTGTTTTTTATCAACTTGTCAGCAAAAATCGGTGAACCCACTTAAAACTTCATGACTTGGGAGTTCCATAATAAATATCTGGCTATTGACAGTAGTTCTTTTTATTATGATAGGTCTAGTGTTGATATCTATTGTTATTGTGTTAATATGTGTTACATGTGTTTGTAAGTTTTTTTGAGGATTGTCGCTATGCCACGTACAACCAGTATTACCTTGGGTGAACATCAACAGCATTTTATTGAATCGCTTGTAAAAAGTGGTCGTTATACCTCGACAAGTGAAATTGTCAGGGATGCTTTGCGCAAACTGGAAGAATCTCAGGGGCCTGAATGGTTATTAAGCCAATTAATTGAAGGTGAAAAAGGTGAAGCTAAAGCTTGGGATGATGAGGCGCTAATGGCCCATGTCAAACAGGAAGCAAAAAAACGTGGCAATCTATAAGCTTTCACCTGCCGCAGAACAGGACTTAATTGACATTTATTCCCGTGGACTGAATAAATGGGGAGAGAAACAAGCAGATGAATATCAGCTTCGATTAGTGTCAGCGTTCTACTCCATAGTCAACAATCCTGATTTAGGTCGTACAGTCGCTATTCGACCACAGCTACAACGATATGATGTCGATCCTTATGTGATTTTTTATCGAAAGTTCAGTTATGGAATACGTATTGCTCGCATATTATATAAAAACAGAGCAGTGGAAAAATATTTATAATTTTAAATTTATTGTGTTTTACATCTGAAAGCATGTATTGAAAAACTGACCTATTCCTTAATTCATGCTTATTTCAGTATTGGCAAACACTCTCACTCTCCATGCTCTGCAATCACTTCTTTAAGATATTTGAATAACTGCCGGGCACTTTTAGGCGGTTTATTTTGTTCCGCCTCTTTTTTTGCATTTCGCAGCAGTTGTCTTAGTCTGCTTCGCTCCAGATCCGGATACTCAGTCAATAACTCATGAATTGCTGAATCACCTTCAGCAAGCAGACGATCACGCCATTTTTCCAGTTTATGAAAGTGAGCATTGGCTTCTTCTATGGGGTGTTGATATCGCTCAAGCTGAAGACGAATGGCATCGGCATCAGTATGACGCATGAGCTTGCCAATGAGTTGTACTTGACGGCGATGACCACTATGGCTCTTTATTGTTTGAGCCAGAAGTATGGCATCCAGCAATTTTTCATTCAGGTCAAACTTTTCCAGGGTATTTTTTGACAACGCCAGCAGTTTTAGCCCTAGTTTTTGTAGTGCTTCTACATCGCGCTTTGCTTGAGATTTACTGATATAATGTTCATCAGCTTCGGCCATAGCGTCTTGTTCTAATTTGTGCTTGGCTTTGCCCCAGGGCTTATAAGGTGAATTTTTCGCTACCATTTGCTACCATTTTTTAAATTATATTTTTGTGGATAAAAATAGAATGAGTCATACCCATAATACCCCGTCACATCATGCTTTGTCTGTGGAACAACTCTATAAAAAATGTGACCTGAGTGATCTAGATTTTAACACAACTGCTGACTTACCGGAATTAGAAGAAATTATCGGTCAGGATAGAGCACTGAGTGCGATTGATTTTGGTATGGGAATGGATCACAAGGGCTACAACTTATTTATATTAGGTTCTGAGGGGATTGGTAAAACCGCACTGATTAAGAAATTATTAAAAAAGCATTATGTGAATCAAAAGAAAACCTTTGACTGGTGCTATGTCAATAACTTTGAATACCCGCAGCACCCGCGTTTTTTGCGTCTGCCGGCGGGCACAGCAAAATCTCTCAGTGAAACCATGGAAAAACTGGTTAAGTTGATTTCAACTCTGATTACCGCTGCCTTTCAAAGTGATGAATATGCTGCACAGGTTTCAGCCATAGAAAATGATATTAATGAGCGAGGTGACAAGGCGCTGAGTGAGCTGATTGAAGAGGCCAACAATAATCAGGTGGCAGTGATTCGTACTCCCAGCGGTTATACGCTCTCAGCCATAGTTGATGGTGAAATTAGTAATCTTGACAGTTTTAAAAAGCTGGATAAGGATGTCCGGAAAGATTTCAATGAGCGTATTGATTCGTTTCAGGAGAAGCTTCAGGATACTCTGGCGAAAGTACCCGTCTGGGAGCAGGAAGGCAAAGAACAACTGGATGGTTTAGATAAAGATATTGTTACCCAGCTGGTTGATTCAGCAATGGAAGATTTGTTTAAGGAATATCATGATCTTGAGCAGGTCATTAATTATCTGTCAGATGTGAAGGATGATATTATTAATCATCTGGATGAATTTTATGAAGAAGATATTCATTCAAAAGAACATGGTCAGAAACGTAAGCACATTAGTAAAACGGCTAGTTTTCACCGCTATCTGGTGAATGTCCTGGTGGATAATTCAGAATCGGATGATATGCCGATCATCTTTGAAGATAATCCCACCTATTCAAACTTAATTGGTCGAATTGAACATCTTGCCTATTATAACCCTCGAGAAGGGGAGCAAAATAAAACGGATAATGCCTTAGGTTTAGGTAATCTGCTCACCGCGTTTACCTTAATCAAACCAGGTTCATTACATAGGGCAAACGATGGTTATCTGCTAATTGATGCAGAGAAAATCCTGGCCAATCCCTATGCCTGGGAAGGTTTAAAGCGTGCTTTAAAATCATCAAATATCACCATTGAGCCTTTGGATGAACTGCATAGCTTTTCCAGGAATCTGACGCTTGAGCCTGATCCCATTCCATTAAAAATCAAAATCGTTTTAATTGGTGATCGGCATATTTATCATCTGCTTAAAGAAAATGATTCCGAATTTAATAAATTATTTAAAGTGAATGTTGATTTCTCTGAGGAAATGAATCGTAGTGAGAAAATGACTCATAAATATGTTCGCTTAATTGCTGACTTACAGCGTCAGGAAAAAGTGCGGCCCATTGAACGCTCAGCCCTTGAACGTATTATTGAACATAGTTCAAGATTAGTCGATCATGGTGAAAAAATTTCCCTGCACATGGGGGATTTAAGAGATTTAATTTTAGAGGCTGATTTTTATCACCGCCAGGGTGAAGTCAATCAAGCAAAAAAAACAGAGGGTGCAAGCAACAGCATAAACCTTGAGGATGTAAACTCCGCCATCAAGGCTCGTATTTATCGAATGGATCAATATCGTGACAGTCTTTATGAAGAAATTATAAAAGGTACGGTGCTTATTGATACCGCCGATAAAAAAATTGGGCAGGTCAATGCCTTATCCGTACTGCAAATTGGAGAATTTGCCTTTGGACAACCATCTCGAATTACTGCTACGGTAAGGGTGGGTGATGGTCATATTGTTGATATTGAGCGTGAAGTGGATTTAGGCGGTGATATTCATAGTAAGGGGGTGATGATTTTAACCTCCTACCTGGGACATCACTACGCGAAAACACGCTTACTTTCTTTAGATGCCAATCTGACGTTTGAGCAGTCCTATGGTCAGGTTGATGGTGATAGTGCCTCTGTTGCAGAACTATGCGCCTTGTTGTCAGCGGTCTCAGAAATTCCAGTTAAACAATGTATGGCATTAACGGGTTCAGTCAACCAGTTAGGTGAAGTTCAGGCAATTGGCGGCGTAAATGAAAAAATTGAAGGTTTTTTTGATATCTGTAATTTGCGGGGGCTAACGGGGAAGCAGGGAGTTATTATTCCTAAAAGCAATGTGGTTAATCTTATGCTTAAAAAAGAAGTCCGCAAAGCGGTAGAAAATCATCAGTTCACTATTTACTGCATTGAACATGTTGATGATGCCTTAAGTCTGCTCATGGGAATGGAAGCGGGTAAGCTTAATGAGCAGGGGCAATATCCGGAGAATACGATTAATTATAAAATTCAGGCTAATCTGGAGCAGTATTCATCATTGAAACATACTGAACAGCATAAGTATGATAAAGATTCTGATAGTGCAGAGAGTTAAAACCCATAGCAGTT
>WTAX01000475.1 GCA_013139395.1 Gammaproteobacteria bacterium
ATTGATTTTATGAATATTGGAGCAGCCTCACGTACGTTTAATATTTTAGCCAGTGAATACCGTAAAGTCGCAGCACTCATTTTTTTTAAATAAAACGTAACTATTCAGTGTGTATTCCTAAATAACGTTTGTTAAGCCCATGGTCACTTATTTTTCTGACTTTGAAAACTCGCTACGCTCAGACAATCAAAGTCAGAAAAATAAGCAACCACAGGCTTTTTGTAAATAATACGCTGAATAGTTACGAATAAAACAACTAAAGACCGTTTTTATAGACCTCTGCTAATATTTCCTTTGCACCTCTTGAAAGTAAATCATCTGCCAGTTCAATGCCCATTTGTTCAGCATTTTCTGCAGGTCCCTCAATATTCCCTGCCACTAGTTCTTTACCATCCGGCGAACCAACGAAGGCACGCATTGAAAGATGATCGCCATGCAACTGAGCAAAACCACCAATAGGCACCTGACAGCCACCTTCAAGACGTTTGTTCAAAGCACGTTCTGCGGTAAGACGTATGGTGGTTTCTTTATGAGACAAACACTCAATTAACTGGTGAGTTTGTGCATCATCAACACGACACTCAATACCTACAGCACCCTGCCCCATTGCCGGAAGACTTTGTTCAATAGTGAGGAAGCTGGTAATACGATCTTTCATTTCCAAACGAATTAAACCCGCTGCTGCTAAAATAATGGCATCATATTCACCATCATCCAGCTTTTTTAAACGTGTGTTCACGTTACCACGCAAAAATTTGATTTGCAGATCAGGGCGATATTTAAGTAATTGACTTTGACGACGTAAACTTGATGTGCCCACGACAGCACCTTGTGGTAAATCATCTAGTTGAGAAAATGTATTGGAAACAAAAGCATCTCTGGGATCTTCACGTTCACAAATAACAGCCAAATGAAGGCCTTCCGGAAATTCAACTGGCACATCTTTCATTGAATGCACAGCAATATCAGCGTCACCTGCTAACAAGCCTTCTTCCAGCTCTTTAACAAAAAGGCCCTTGCCTCCCACTTTTGCCAAAGGAACATCGAGAATTTTATCCCCTTTAGAAACCATCTTAACCAATTCAACTTCTAAATCAGCATGATGTGCCAGTAATTCATCACGAACGAAATAAGCCTGCCATAGAGCCAGGGGACTTTTACGGGTGGCAATTTTAATAATTTTTTTGCTCATCTTTTTTTGCTCATAATGTTCTTTGCTTCGGTGAGTTAAAATAGAGGTTGCTACTAAAAGTAATTGGGGCGAAATTATAGCAGATATTGAGCCTGTTCTCATATAAAACTTCCCTGTTATATATAAGAATTAAACTTTATTTAAAATCAGGCAGCTTTGTGCTCATACAGATGAACATCACGTTGAGGATATGGGATACCAATACCCGCTTCATCAAGACGTAATTTCACCGTTTCATTAGCATCATAGAAAACACTCCAGTAATCACTGCTCTCTACCCAGACACGCACAAAGAAATTGACGCTATTATCAGCCAGTTCGCCCACTGCAATCAGATGTTCCGGATCTTTAAGTATACGCTCATCTTTACTGACAATATCTTCCAGAATATTACGGACTTCTTTCAAATCTGCATCATAGGAGACACCGACAACCATATCAACACGGCGTGTTTTCTGTGCTGAATAATTAATAATATTGTCACTACCCAGCTTAGCATTGGGAATAATAATGATTTTATTGTCCGGAGTCTTGAGCGTTGTGGTAAATATTTGAATCAAGTCAACCTTGCCTGTGACACCAGCCGCTTCAATAAAATCGCCTTCCCTGAAAGGACGGAAGATAATCAATAAGAAACCAGCTGCAAAGTTAGCCAGTGAACCTTGTAAAGCCAGGCCAATAGCCAGGCCGGCCGCACCTAAAACAGCAATAAAGGAGGTGGTTTGTATACCTATTTGCCCTAAAGTAGCGACCACAACAAAGACCATCATGGCCATATAGGCAATACTGCTGGTAAAACCAATAATCAGGGGATCAACATTACCCTTAGTCATCACCTTGGTGACAATTCGTTTTACCCAATTGGCAACAATCTTACCAATAAAGAAGATAGCGATGGCGGCCAGAACTTTAGGGCCATAGTACATTAAGAGTTCCATAGCAGAATCTAATAATTGCGATGATGCTTGTGGATCCATTAGATTACTGACTTCAGCCACAACATCAATTGGCTCCTGTGCGGCTTCACTTCCTTTAACTGCTTCAGACATTGTTTATCCTTAATATTGACTTTGTTAAAATAGGTATTGATATTTAATTTTTTTTAAATTTTATCACATAACGTTGAATGGAATCATTGTCAGGTTCAATTATTAGTATTTTTTGGGCAAAAACCAATGCTTCACTATGATTGTTAATATCCTGATTTATAGAAAAAAGTGCCTCTAAAATTTCCATATTATCAGGGTGACGTCGCAGCGCCTGTAGTAAGATATCAATTGCTTTATAAGGACGTTGGGTTGAATTCAATGCAATGGCGTATACAAAACTATAGTGAGCATTTTCAGGCGCTTTAACAGCGGCTTTAGCTAAAGAAGTGACTGCTTTTGAAAAGCGTCTTAAACGTACCTGCACTAGTCCCATCTCATAATAGATATCAGCATTATCAGCTATACGCTCTAAAGCCTGATGGAGAGTCTGTAAGGCATCATGTTCCCGGTTAAGATCAGAGTATAATTGTGCCAGCTTAATCCAGACCGGTGCATAGTGAGATTGTTCTTTTAAGAGCTGCCGATAGTCCTGTTCTACTTTGGCATAATTGCCTTGCTCATAAGACAATTCAGCCTGACTGAACACTATTTCTATTTTTTTTATCGTGTCATTATCGATAGGTGTTTTATCAGACATTAAGACATCTGGCGATAGCGCGTGAAAAATTCCTCGCTCAAGATGTGCACATAACCAGTTATTTGCTTCATCAAACTTATAATGCTGACACTTAAAATCATCCGCAAAAGCAGCTGTTGTTAAACAGATAAAAAAAAAGATCAGTTTATTAATCAAAGCCAGGCCAACTATTTCAAATTCTCAAGAAGTGATAAATACGATTCAATTTAACAAATTTAGCTGAATATGCAAAAATATCATTAATTTAATCCATTGAGCGCTTACCTAAATGCGAAGCATACTTCAAAAATCAATATCTAAACAACGTCATATTCTGATAAAGCTGCTGAAAAAGCCCCTGTCACAACTCGTTCTTAGCTTGTCGCAAGAGATGTCAAATTCGCATAAACTGGAAATTCATCTACAGGAAGCATTTCCAGTTTTTCAATATTGTAAGTATTTATACGTTATGGATAGTCAGGGTGTACAGATCACTAAAACTATTTTACGTGATGCCACTGACACTAAAAGTCTAGGCAGGGATCGTTCCCAACGTCCTTATATGCTGGGTGATTTTGATCAATATGACTTTATTCTATCAGAAGCCTATATCAGTAAACATAACAAACGCCCATCAGTCACGGCAATTCATGTCATAAAAGACCATCAGGGAATGCTAATCGGCTATCTGGGTGTTGATTATGATTTACGAGAACTCCCTGGAACCAATCATCTCTATAAAGAAAATTATAAATGGC
>WTAX01000353.1 GCA_013139395.1 Gammaproteobacteria bacterium
ATTATTTACGTGAAGGTGCCAATGTCGGTGATATTCAGGTTAATCTGGTTGATAAGCAGTTGCGCACGCGTAAAAGTCATGAAATTGCTCTGGCTATCCGTAAGCCGGTTCAAACGATTGCCTTGCGTTATGCAGGTAATGCCAAAATTGTTGAAGTCCCGCCCGGCCCGCCAGTACAGGCACCCATTGTTGCTGAAGTATATGGGCTTGATTATGCAGGACAAATTCGTGAAGCTAAAAAATTACGACAGCTGTTTGCAGCGACAGAAGATATTATTGATATTGATGACAGTGTAGAATTCGCCGCACCTCAGTTTACGGTATCAATTGATCGCCAGAAGGCGGCTTTACTGGGTGTTGATCAGACGTCTATTGTTGAGGCTCTTGCTGCGGTATTAAATGGCGCTGATGTCACGTATCTGCATGATAAACATTTAAAATATCCTGCACCGGTACGTCTGGAGTATTCAGAAGCGGATAAGGCAGATTTGGAGCAGGTGATGGCGCTGCGGGTACGCTCTGTGACAGGTAATCTGGTGCCTCTGCTGGAAATGGTTCGCCTGGAAAAAGGCACTCGTGAACATAGTATCTATCATAAAGATTTATTGCCTGTGGTGTTTGTAACGGCAGATATGGGAGGAGAGGAAGATAGTCCTTTATACGGCATGTTTACCATGTCATCTGCTTTAGACGATAGCAACGGCCTTAATCAGTGGTTTGTTAAGCAACCGGAAAACCCCTATGAATACAGTCTGAAATGGGATGGTGAGTGGCAGATCACCTATGAAACCTTTCGTGATATGGGCATTGCCTATGGTGTGGGTTTATTAATGATTTATTTATTGGTGGTTGTACAGTTTCGCTCGTATCTTGTTCCTTTGATCATTATGGCACCCATCCCGCTGACTGTTATTGGTATCATACCGGGTCATGCCTTATTAGATGCACAATTTACTGCAACATCTATGATAGGAATGATTGCTCTGGCGGGGATTATTGTGCGTAACTCAATTTTACTGGTGGATTTTATCAATCAGCAGCTCGATGAGGGGATGGCTTTACATGAGGCTGTTATTCAATCTTCTGCGGTACGGTCAAAACCCATTGTGTTAACCGGAATTGCAGCGATGATTGGTGGTTTTTTTATTATTGATGATCCGATTTTTGGCGGACTGGCCATTTCTCTGATTTTTGGTTTACTGGTGTCCACTTTGCTAACCTTAGTTGTCATTCCCATTGTTTACTATGCCGCAATGGAAAAAAAACACGCTGAATAGTTACCATTAAGGTTTTTGATAACCAGGTGCAATTACCAGGTTATCAACACCATATAATGCTGGATAGTTTTTCAGCCATAGATGGTATTCATCTCCCTTGAGGCTATGCGATTGTGAACAATCAATATTCCATCGACGCAGCAAATAACCAGCTACAGCCGCTCTGACATTCACATTTAATACATCACCCTGAGTGTTATTTTTTTGCATGCCACTCTTATGCATACCCTTTTTATGCATACCATAGTCCATAGAAATACTTTCAGGATGCTTTAGGGCAGGGTGCGGTACAATTTCCAGTTCAACGATTCGGTTCCATTGATTGTCAGCTTCTTTAGTTTCATGTTCTTTAGCAATGGATTCAATGATTTTAGGATTTTCAATGCGGTTAATGACAAAATCAGTAAAGCGTTCTCGCTTGCGATCATAAGCACGAATATGCCAGCGAAGACCATTATCTACCAGAGCAAAAGGCACAATTTCTCGTGATGAGATACCACTTGATAGTGAGAAATAGTTAATTGCAACAACCTGATGTTGGTGAATTGCCCGGGTTAGCACTGATAACGTGTCTAATTGAGTGATATTAAGCTGTGCAGGTGTTTCACAGCTTATCATAGCCTTACTCTGCAGGCCGACATAATCATCGCCAAATCCGCTGGATAGAGCGGCTAAAGCCCGTTCAGATGTATAGTCAAACAGGGGAACGAATTGCGGGTTATAAAAATAGGAGCGTTGTTTGGTATTGTAGATGATATTGTCTGGTGCAAGCTTTCTGTACAGTGCTATATCACGTGTCGCAGCGGCTTCTTTTGTGCCGAAACGTTGTATTAAATCATTGCGTTGTATTACACCTAAATACATTAATCTGAAATCAATGTGTGATAGACGTTCTTTCTGTGTCTGGCTAAGAACAGAGAGTGCTTTGGTTCTTTTTTCTATATCCATTGTTTATGCTCAAGTATTGTCTACATTATTTTGTGAAAAAGAATAGTGTTGATAATACTTAAATTAATAAACTATTACAATATGATTTGTTGACATAATCAAAATGATTAGTTATATTGTAATCATAATGATGATAACAAGAAATAAAAACTATTATCATCCTGTTTTGTTAATGGCTAAAAAGGAAAAAATTATGACCACTTTAAGCAGTATAGACAATAGCTTTATTCAGCAACATGTTACACTAAGCTGTATTACCCAAAAATTAGGGCTAAGTGTCGATCTGAGTGATTCAGGCTGGGTAGTAAAAGATCCCCAGGAGCGCACCTTACTAATGACTAGTCGACAAGTGCCCAAGGAAATAGGTGCATTAGAAGAAAAACTCAGAAGAGTTTTTTTAAACTAAGTAGTGCCCATCCGGAAATAGCTGTTTCTTTTCTTCCCCCTTCTTTAGAAGGGGGAGGTTAAAAGCAGAATAAACGGATGGGTACTAAGTAGTCATACTGCAATGTTTGTTCAGCAGGGAATGTATTTTGAAAAACAAAAAAAAACTGATTATAGCTATCTCATCCAGAGCGTTGTTTAACCTGGAAGAAGGCCATGACATCTTTATGAA